>JBFYOR010000319.1:0-8809 GCA_041303695.1 Mycobacterium sp.
GCCGATGCCGACACGGCGTTCGCGGCTCTGGCGGCCGAGCACCGCCGCATCCTGAGCAGCCATCCGACCGCCACCGAGCTGTCCGCCGGGATGTCCGGCGACCTCGAAGCGGCCGTCCGACACGGTTCGACGTGTGTGCGTGTCGGTACGGCGCTAATGGGTCAACGTCCTCTAACGTCTCTCTGAGCAGTCACTCCAGTCACAGGTTCATCACAAACATCAGCAACACAGACACCGAAGTTCTGCAGAAGGGTCACGCGGATGAGCACTCTCCATAAGGTCAAGGCCTACTTCGGTATGGCGCCGATGGATGACTATGAGGACGAGTACTACGACGACGAGCGGGAGACCGGCGCAGGCCGCGGGCGTGGCTTCGCGCGACGCGGCGACCGGTTCGCCGACGACGACGGGTACGAAGGCGGCCGCGACGGAGCCCGCTACGAAGCGATCCGCGAGGGCGGCCGGTATGACGACCGCGACCCGCGACTGGCCCACGATTACGACGAGCGCGAAGCCGACTACCCGCCGACCGGCGGCTTCCGGCCGAGTTACGCCGACGAGCCGCGGTTCCGGCCACGCGAGTTCGACCGCCCGCACGCGGCGTCGCGGTTCGGTGCCATGCGCGGTTCGACCCGCGGTGCGCTGGCGATGGATCCGCGCCGGATGGCCATGCTGTTCGAAGAGGGCAGCCCGCTGTCGAAGATCACCACGCTGCGGCCCAAGGACTACAACGAGGCCCGCACCATCGGTGAACGTTTCCGTGACGGCCAGCCGGTGATCATGGACCTGGTCTCGATGGACAACGCCGACGCCAAGCGGCTGGTCGATTTCGCCGCCGGCCTGGCGTTCGCGCTGCGCGGCTCCTTCGACAAGGTCGCCACCAAGGTTTTCCTGCTCGCCCCGGCCGATGTGGATGTCAGCGCCGAGGAGCGTCGCCGGATCGCCGAGGCCGGTTTCTACAGCTACCAGTAGTCCGTGGCTCGGCGCCTGCGGCGCCGGCGCCGGACCTCGGTAGGCTTACGGACGCCGCGCTTCGTTGCGTCGGTGACCGTCTCATCCGCTGTCAGGTAAGGACCGCCGTCAGGTGAAGCTGTTCTTCGAAATTCTGGGCTTCGCGCTGTTCGTGTTCTGGTTGTTGCTGATCGCGCGGATCGTCGTCGAGTTCATCCGCTCCTTCAGCCGGGACTGGCAGCCGCGCGGTGTGACAGTGGTCATCCTCGAGGTCATCATGACCGTCACCGATCCGCCGGTGAAACTACTGCGGCGCATCATTCCGCAGCTCACCATTGGTGCGGTCCGGCTGGATTTCTCCATCATGGTGCTGCTGCTGCTGGCTTTCATCGGCATGCAACTGGCGTTCGGAGCAGCCGTCTGAGCCAGGCCGGGTCTATCTTGCGGTGATTGGCGAAACTCTGAAAATCGTTCTTAATTCCGCTCGCAGCTGTAACCGGCGGGTCTGGTGTGACAGGATGTGCGCCAGTTACAGTTCGGACCCGGAAGACGTTCTAGACTCCAGAACGATTTTCATCCACCGTCCCATCGGAAGGGGCAGACATGCCACTGACACCGGCCGACGTGCACAATGTGGCGTTCAGCAAGCCGCCCATCGGCAAGCGTGGCTATAACGAGGACGAGGTCGACGCCTTCCTCGACCTGGTGGAGACTGAACTCTCCCGGCTGATCGAGGAGAACGCCGATCTCCGCCAGCGGGTGAGTGAACTCGACCAGGAGTTGGCGTCGGCGCGAGCCGGCGGTCCGCCGACCCAGGCCATCCCGCTCTACCAGCCCGAACCGGAGCCGGTCGTGCAGCAGGTCGTGGTGCCGGTGGCCGAGGTCTCGGCGGCGAACGAGGACCAGGGCCTCAAGGCCGCCCGGGTGCTCAGCCTCGCGCAGGACACTGCCGACCGGCTGACCAGCACGGCCCGCTCCGACGCCGACAAGATGGTCGCCGACGCCCAGGCCAGCGCCGAGCAGATCGTTTCGGAAGCCCGGTACATCGCCGACACGACCCTCAATGACGCCCGCCAGCGCGCCGATGCCATGCTGACCGACGCGCAGACCCGGTCCGAGGCCCAGCTTCGCCAGGCGTACGAGAATGCCGAACTGCTGCAGGCCGACGCCGAGCGCAAGCACTCCGAGTTGATGAACACCATCAACCAGCAGCGCACCGTGCTGGAAGGCCGCCTCGAGCAGCTGCGCACCTTCGAGCGCGAATACCGCACCCGGTTGAAGACCTATCTGGAATCCCAGCTCGAAGAGCTGGGACAGCGCGGTTCGGCCGCGCCCGTCGACTCGGGCGACGGCGGATACCCGCAGTACCAGTAGGAGTGCGTATTAGCTCCGGGTCGCGGGAGGCGTATCGATGCTGATCGTGGCTCTGGTGTTGGCCGTGATCGGCCTGGCAGCCCTGGTGACCGCGGTGGTGACCAGCAATGAAGTTGTGGCCTGGGTCTGCATCGGTGCCAGCGGACTGGGTGTGCTGCTGCTCATCGTCGATGCCATCCGGGAGCGCGCCCAACGAGGGGCGCCGGTCGGCGCCGTGGGTGCGGCCGATTCGGCAGCGGTGATCGCCGAAACCGAGGTCATCGAATCGCCGGCCGAAACGGTCGCGGCGACCGAGGTGATCGACGCCGTCGAGGCCGATAGCGAGGCCGACTCGGATCCCGATCTGGAAGCGGATCTCGACGTCGAGATCGCCATCGAGGACCATCCCGAAGAGGTGGTTCACGACGATCCGGACTACGACCTGCCCACCGATGACGAACCGGACTTCCCGGTAGCGGCCGAGGAGGCCGCCATCCACATCATCGACGAGGGGTCCATCGACGAGCAGTACATCGACGAGGGGTCCATCGACGAGGGGTACGTCGGCGAGGAGATTCGCGACGAGATTCGCGACGAGATTCGCGACGAGCAGACCACCACCACCGACGTCGAGCAAGACGAGCGGTGATCCGTACGTTCTGAGGGGCTGAGATCGGCATGGTTCATGGGTATTGAGTACGCCAGTATCGTCAACCATCCGCTCGATGAGGTGTGGGCCTGGCACACCCGCCCGGGCGCCATGCACCGACTGGTGCCGCCATGGCAGCCGATGCGGGTGGTCAAGGAGACCGAATCGCTGGCCGACGGCACGGCCATCCTCGGCCTGCCCGGTGGCCTGCGCTGGATCGCCAAGCACGATCCGGCCGGCTACGACCCGCCGAACCAGTTCCTCGATGTGCTCTCCTCGGATGGTCTGATGACGTTGCCCCCGAGGGTGATCGGCTGGTGGCGGCACACCCACCGGTACAGCGACGCCGGCGGCGGCACGACCAGGGTGCACGATATCGTCGACACCACGGTGCCCGGCGCCGCGCTGCGGTCGACCTTCGCCTACCGGCACCGCCAACTCGCCGAGGACCTCGCCGCCCATTCGGATGCCGCGGGGGCCGGCGCCGGATCGCTGGTGATCGCGATGACCGGATCCTCGGGCCTGGTGGGTACCGCGCTGTCGGCGTTTCTGAGCACCGGCGGACACCGGGTGATCAGGCTGGTGCGCGGGGAGCCTGCCAACGCCCATGAAAGACGTTGGGATCCAGACCAACCCGCGGCCGACCTGCTCGAGGGAGTGGACGCGGTCGTGCATCTGGCGGGGGAGTCGATTGCCGGACGGTTCACCGACCAGCACCGCCGCGCCATCCGTGACTCCCGTATCGAGCCCACCCGGCGACTGGCCCGGACCGCCGCCGGAACAGCCGGGGTGAAGGCCTTCGTCAGCGCTTCCGCGATCGGCTTCTACGGCCATGACTGCGGCGACTCGGTGCTCGACGAGGACAGTCCCCGCGGCGCCGGCTTCCTGGCCGATCTGGTCGCGGACTGGGAGGATGCCACCGCCCCGGCTGCCGACGCCGGGCTGCGGGTGGTCACCGTGCGCACCGGCATCGTGCAGGCCGCCGCCGGCGGCACGCTGCGACTGCTGCGGCCGCTGTTCGCCGCCGGGCTGGGTGGTCGGCTGGGCAGCGGGCGGCAGTGGCTGTCCTGGATCGGTATCGACGATCTGCTCGACATCTACTATCGGGCGCTCTACGACACCCGGCTGGCCGGTCCGGTCAACGCCGTGGCGCCCAACCCGGTGCGCAACGCCGATTACACCCAAGCCCTGGCGCAGACCATGCACCGTCCGGCGCTGCTGCCGGTGCCGTCGATCGGGCCCCGGTTGCTCCTGGGGAAACAGGGCGCGGTGGAACTCGCCGAGGCCAACCAGCGGGTCGCCCCGGTCACACTCGAGTCGCTGGGCCACCGGTTCCGCCAGCCGACCGTCACCGATGCACTCGGCCATCAGCTCGGACACGACCCCGCGCCCGGCGTGCTATAAACGCCGGCGCGCTGGTGACTTAAGGCTCACGCGCGCGGGCGCTGCTTCGTGCACGATGGTCATATGCCCGCCGCCGATCCCGTCATGATCGACACCGCGGGATTGGGTCGGCTCATCGACGCCCTGCGCCGGCGCGGCTACCGGGTGGTCGGACCCACCCTGGCTGATAGCGCGATCGTGCTCGCCGAGATCGACAGCGCCGATGACCTGCCGGCGGGTTGGGGAGTCGAGGCGGCCCCGGGAACCTACCGGCTGCGGGTCCGCGACGACCGCGCGGCGTTCGCGCACTCAGCCGGGCCGCAGTCCTGGAAGCAGTTCCTACATCCGCCGCGCCAGCGGCTGTTCACGACAGGCCGCGACGGCGCCGACGAGGATACCCAGCCCGATCCCCGCTATGCCTTTCTCGGCGTCCGGGGTTGTGACCTGGCCGCCATCGGGGTCCTCGACCGGGTCATGGTGGGCGGTGAGCACCCGGACGGCAGTTACGCAGGTCGGCGCAGTGGCGCATTCATCGTCGCGGTGAACTGCACCGAACCCGGTGGTCTGTGTTTCTGTGCCTCGATGGGCACCGGCCCGGCCGCTCAGGCGAATTACGACCTGGTTTTGACCGAGCGAGTCGACGGCCAGGCGGTCGACTATCTCGTCGAGGCGGGCAGCGCGGCCGGCGCCGAGGTGCTGGCCGAACTGCCGTATCGGGCGGCCCGGCCCGAGGAGTGCGCGGCCGCGGCCGACGAGATCGCCTCAGCGGCAACGAAGATGGGCCGCCAGATGCCCGATACCGACCTGCGCCGGCTGCTGGCGGACTCCCGCGAGTCGGCGCACTGGTCCGACGTCGCCAGCCGTTGCCTGACCTGTGGCAACTGCACCATGGTGTGCCCGACCTGCTTCTGCACCTCCACCACCGATGTCACCGATCTGGCCGGTGAGCATGCCGAGCGCTGGTCGGAGTGGGCCTCCTGTTTCGAACTGGACTTCACCTTCGTTCATGAGGGCCCGGTCCGGCATTCGGGGCCGTCCCGGTACCGGCACTGGCTCACCCACAAGCTGAGCACCTGGCACGACCAGTTCGGCACGTCGGGGTGCGTGGGCTGTGGACGCTGTATCGCCTGGTGCCCCACCGGGATTGACATCACCGAGGAAGTGGCTACGTTCGCCCGGGAGCGGGAGCATGGCGATGACTGAGGTGGCGGTGCGTCCGTCGGTCCATGCAATGACGCCGGTGCCCTACCGGGTCCGCTCCAAGGAGGTGGAGAACGCCGACTCGGTCACGGTCCGTCTGGAACCGGTGGGGACCGGGATCCTTCCGCCGAAGCCGGGTGAGTTCAACATGCTCTACGCCTTCGGGGTGGGGGAGGTCGCGATCTCGGTCAGCGGCGACCCGTCGGTCACCGACGGCACCATCACCCACACCATCCGCTCGGTCGGGGCGGTCAGCGCCGCCCTGTGCGCTCTCGAGCCGGGATCGACCGTCGGGGTGCGCGGGCCTTTCGGTACCACCTGGGGGCTTGAGCAGGCCACCGGACGTGACCTCGTCGTCGTCGCCGGTGGTGTGGGATTGGCCCCGCTTCGGCCCGTGGTGCTCGGTGCGCTGGCTGACCGGGAACGCTACGGCCGGGTGGTGGTGATCGCCGGGGCGCGCGCGCGGCGCGATTTCCTCTACGCCGAGCAGTTGACTGCCTGGCGGGAGGATCCACGACTGGAGGTGCACCTGACCGTGGACGTCCCGATCCAGGGCTGGCCCGGCGAGATCGGCTTCGTCACCGAACCGCTGCACGCACTCTCGCTGCAACCGGAGCGGACCACGGCTTTCCTCTGCGGACCGGAGCCGATGATGCGATCCTGTGCCCGGGTGTTGGCTGCCAAAGGGATTGCGCCGCAGGATATCCGGGTCTCGCTGGAACGCAACATGCAGTGCGGGATCGGCCTCTGCGGGCACTGCCAGCTGGGTCCGCTGCTGCTGTGCCGGGACGGCCCGGTGGTCGGTTACGACGTGGCACGGCCCCTGCTGGAAGTCGAGGAGTTGTAGTGCCGACCTTGGCGGTGTGGAAGTTCGCCTCCTGCGACGGCTGCCAACTGACCCTGTTGGACTGTGAGGACGAACTGCTCACCCTGGCCGAGCAGGTGCAGATCGCCGCCTTCGCCGAGGCGTCCAGTGCGGTGATGGGCGGTCCCTACGACGTATCCCTGGTCGAGGGGTCGATCACCACGGCGGCCGACGAGCGGCGGATCCGCGAGATCCGGGAGCAGTCCGGGGTCCTGGTGACGATCGGGGCCTGCGCCACCGCAGGCGGCATCCAGGCGCTGCGCAACTTCGCAGACGTCGCCGAGTTCGCCTCCGTGGTGTACGCCCGACCCGACTACATCGACACCCTGGCCACCTCCACTCCGGCCTCCGCGCACGTGGCGGTCGACTATGAATTGCGCGGCTGTCCGATCGACCGCGGGCAACTGCTCGACACCCTGGCCGCGTTGCTGGTCGGTCGCAAACCACGACTGCCGGCGGCGACGGTCTGCACCGAGTGCAAACGCGCCGGGGTCAGCTGTGTCATCGTCACCGAGGGGATCGCCTGCCTGGGGCCGGTCACCCACGCCGGCTGCGGCGCGCTGTGCCCCCGGCACCACCGGGGCTGCTACGGATGCTTCGGGCCGACGGCCACCCCCAACATGCCCGCCATGATCCCGCTGCTGCACCGCGACGGGATGTCCGGTGGCGACGTCGACCGGGTGTTCAGCACGTTCAACGTCACGCAGTTCCACGCAGCTCGAGATGACGCCCGGGACGCCGAGCGGAATGCCGAATGACCGAGTCCCGCCGCACATTGCGAGTCGCCGCCCTGACCCGGGTCGAGGGGGAGGGCGCCCTGCACGTGGAGCTGCGCGACGGGGTGCCCGAGCGCGTCGAGCTCAACATCTACGAGCCGCCACGGTTCTTCGAGGCGTTCCTGCGCGGGCGGGCCTACACCGAGCCGCCGGATCTGACCGCCCGCATCTGCGGCATCTGCCCGGTGGCCTACCAGGTCAGCGCTTGCAACGCGATCGAGGACGCCTGCGGGGCGTCACTGGATCCGGAGCTGACCGCGCTGCGCCGGTTGCTGTACTGCGGTGAGTGGATCCACAGCCACGCCCTGCACATCTACATGCTGCACGCCCCGGACTTCCTCGGTGCACCGGACATCATCGCCGTGGCCCGTGACCATCGCGCGGCGGTGGAACGCGGACTGGCGCTGAAGAAGGCCGGCAACCGGCTGATGGAACTCGTCGGTGGCCGGTCGATCCATCCGGTCAATGTCCGCCTCGGCGGGTTCTATTCGGTGCCGTCGCGCGCCGATATGGCCGCGATGGGCGAAGAGTTGCGCGGTGCTCTCGATGATGCGCTGGCCACCGTGGCGTGGGTGGCCGGGTTCGACTTCCCCGACCTGGAGATCGAGCACGAACTGCTCGCGCTGACCGGTGAGCGCTACGCCATCGAGGACGGGTCGATCATCCGCAGCGCCGGACCGGCGTTCCCCATCGCTGAGTTCAGCGAGCATGTCCGCGAGACCCAGGTGCCGCACTCCACCGCCCTGCACGCCACCCTCGACGGCGGCCGCCACCTGACCGGCCCGCTGGCCCGCTACACGCTGAACCACGACAAACTCTCCCCGCTGGCCCGGGAGGCTGCCACCGCGGCCGGTCTGGGCCCGGAATGCCGGAACCCGTTCCGCAGCATCGTGGTTCGTGCGGTCGAGGTGGTCTACGCGGTTGAGGAGGCATTACGGATCATCGATGACTACCAGCGCCCGGCGCGGCCGTTCGTCACCGTCGAGGCACGTCCCGGCGTTGGCCACGGGGTCAGTGAGGCCCCGCGCGGTCTGCTCTATCACCGCTATGAGATCGATCAGGCCGGGCTGGTGACGGCCGCGGTGATCGTCCCGCCGACCGCGCAGAACCAGGCGGCGATCGAAGACGATCTCGCCAAGGTGGTGGTGTCCGACGGCGGACTCGACGACGCCGCGCTGACCTCGATGTGCGAACGGACCATCCGCAATTACGACCCGTGCATCTCGTGCGCGACGCACTTCCTGACGGTCACGGTGGATCGGCGCTGACCCTGAGAGCCACGGACGTCGTCGTGATCGGGATCGGCAACGAGTTCCGGCGCGACGACGGCATCGGACCCGCGGTGGCGGCGCGACTGGCCGCCCGAGGCGTGCCTGCCGTGATGTGCCGCGCCGAGCCGACGGCGATCTTGGACGCCTGGGCGGGTTCGGCACTGGCGGTCCTCGTCGACGCCGCCGCCGGCGGCGTCCCGGGCCGGATCCGGCAGTGCACGATCGATGATCTCGCCGACTCCGCGCCGGTCAGTTCCCACGATCTGGGCCTGCGCCAGACCTACGAGTTGGGACTCCTGCTCGGCCGCGCCCCGGGGATGTTGGTCGTCGTTACCGTCGATGTCGCCGACACCGGGCACGG
>JBFYOR010000320.1:0-3710 GCA_041303695.1 Mycobacterium sp.
TGGTCTTCGGCGAAGCGGCGCAGCGCCGGGCCGGGCGGGCCGGTGAGCACCTCGGTATGCACCCCCCCGGAGACGGTGACCCCGGCGGCAACCTCCGCCAGTCGGCGGGCGGCTTCGTCGATGCTGTCCCGGTTGACGGCCTCGGTCGCGTCGAAAGGGATGACTTCGGCCAGTACCAGCAGTCCGCAGCGCGGCCCGAACAGGTCGATCACCCTGTCGAGCGCGCGGCTGGACTGGTCCGAGCCGTCCAGGCCCACCAGCACCCGCGGCCGGGAGGTTCACCGGTCGAGCCGAATTCGGCCACACCGGGCCGGCGCCGTATCCGTTCCAGCGCGATGGGCACGAACAGCGGGCCCAGTGGCAGCGCGATCAATACCCACAGCGGGTCGTATCCCCGCCTGGCCATCAGCAGTCCCGCCAGTAACCCCACGACGGGCCAGACAACAGCCAGGATGATGACCGTTGTGCTCACACCTCCCACTGTGCCCGACCGGCGGCGGGGGGACAACCGCGATCGGACCCCGCCCGGAGAGCCTTTGGACCCTTTCCCCCGGCAGTGCCCGTTATCGCTGCACATACACTGCCCCGCATGGTGAGATCCGGCCGCGGTGCCGTCCGGGTGTCGGCGCTATCGGCCGCGCTCGGGATCAGTGCAGCCCTGTTCAGCGGGTACGGCGTCGCCTCGGCGGACAGCGCGCCGCCGGACTCGACGTCGGGTGCCGGAGACCACCGCACCCCGTCGGGCGCCGGAGACCACCGCACCCCGTCGGGCGCCGGGAACCACCGCACCCCGTCGGGCGCCGGGGACCACCGCACCCGCTCCGCTGCCGGCGACACGACGAGCCGTCGGATCCCTGCGCGGTCCCCGGCCACCCGAACTGCCATCCCGCGCCAGCCGTCGCGGAGTCCCGGCCTCGCCGCGGTCCGGCCTGCCGGGGCTGAGTCGCCGGTCGCGGTGCCCGCACGCCCCGCGGCCTCCTCGGTCCGTGTGCCGCTGACTGTCGACCCGGAACTCAGCTGGACCGACGGCATCCTGCGCGGCACCGTGGGCGCGACGTCCGCCGAGGATCTGACATTCACCCTGGTGTCCCCGCCGAGCCTGGGCGGAAAGCTCGGCGCCGACGTCAACACCAACCGCGTGTTGTTCGGGCCGCAGGGGCAGTTCTCCTACCTGCCCGCCGCCGAGGCCCTGACCGAGCCCGGGCGGCTGGAGTCGTTCTCCATTCTGGTCGCCGAGAACACCCCGTTCGACAAGGCGCTGACATCCATCCCGCTGCTCGGCCTGCTCGCCGGGCAGGTGCTGCAACTCCTGCATCGCGCACCGGTTCTGGGCCAGCTCCTCGCCCCGATCATCGGCGCCTCCCAGACCGTCACGTTCACGGTGGATCCCCACGCACAGGCCGCCGGACGCCCGACCGCCTTCACCTACCTGATGCCGTCCTTCGACACCACCGCGATCAGCGTCAACTATTTCCCGGCGCTGGACGTCGCCCGCGGCGAGGTCGCCTCGGCGCCAACGGTTCTCATGAGCCCCGGGCTTCCCGGACCGGGTGACACCGACCCCGACAACCCGTTCGGCCAGCTACTGTCGGTGGCCAACCAGTTCGGCAGCCTTACCCCCGGACTGCCGATCCTGCGGTCCGGTACCTGGGCGTCCCCGGACGGCGGGCCGTCCTACGACAGCGGCGGCGGCTACAACGTGATCACCTGGGATCCGCGTGGCGAGTACGCCTCCGGCGGTGTGCTGCAACTGGACAACCCCTTCTACGAGGGCCGCGACGTCTCCTCGATCGTCACCTGGGCGACCGGCACCGCCAACCCGGCGCGGCAGCAGGTCGCCGTCGACGCCACCGGCGACCCGCTTGTCGGCATGGTCGGCGGCTCCTACGGCGGCGGAATTCAGTTGACCGCCGCCAGCGTCGACCCACGCATCGACGCGATCGTGCCACAGTTGGCCTGGAACTCATTGCTGTCATCGTTGTATCCCAACGACAACCAGTTCAAGACCGCCATGGGTTCGGGGTTGCTGATCGCCCTGGCCGTCACCGGGGCACGGATCAACCCGCAGATCTACCAGGGTGTGCTGACTGGGCTCACCCTGGGCTTCCTGACCCAGACCGCACAGGCGACCCTGGCCAGTTCCGGCCCGACGGTCTTGCTTACCCAGTTGCAGGCGCCCACCCTGCTGTTCCAGGGCATGGAGGATGTGTTGTTCCCACTCGCGGAGGCGGCGACCAACGCCCAGGCGATTCTGGCCAATCCCTATGGCACGCCGGTGAAGATGGTCTGGTTCTGCGGCGGCCACGGCACCTGCCTCGATCCGCTGAATCCCCACCAGGATGACGCTGCCTTCGTCGACAACCTCAAGTGGCTCGACCAGTACGTCACCGGCGATCCCGACAATCCCGCCGACACCGTCCCGGCGTTCCAGTGGTACGACCAGCGCGGCGTCTATCACTCGGCCGCCCTGCTGCCGTTCCAGCCGGGTTTCAACGCCCCCGACCCCTACCGGGTGACCGGTTCGGGCGGGCTGCTCGGCATCGTGTCCACACTGGGCGGCTCGGGTCCGTCGCCGCTGGATCGGATGCCGTACTCGATCGGTAACGGCGGACGGGCGTGGAATGCGTTGAACCTCAGCGCATCACCAGAGCCCGGAAGCCAGATCGTCGGGGCGCCGCAGCTCAGTTTCAGTTACGCCGGCCTGGGCACCAGCCGGACCGTGTATGCCCAACTGGTCGACAACGCCACCGGACGGGTGCTCGGCAACATGGTCACTCCGATCCCGGTCACCTTGGACGGCCGCAGTCGCAGCGTGAGTATTCCGATGGAACAGATCGCCTACACCGCCGGTGACAGCGCCTCGTTGACCCTGCAGATCACCAGCTCGGCGAGCAGCTTCGCCAACTTCACCGCCTTCGGCGTCATCGACATCTCCGAGGTAGTTCTGGATCTGCCGATCCGCGCCACAGGTAGTGCACCGGGCACTGATTGACAATCTGTCAGTTGTTGCGGAAGGGTGGTACGAGTGACCACCTCGACGCCGACCAGAAAGGCTCGTACCCGGGCTGCGCTACTGGCGTCGCTGCAGGACCTGCTGCTCGATCCACAACCGACAGCCGTCTCGGTACCGCAGGTCGTCAGCCGGTGCGGGGTATCCCAGGGCACCTTCTATAACCACTTCGACTCACTGCCCGCAGCCATCGACGCCGTCGGCGCACTCCTGCTGGCCGAGCACACCCGGGTGCTCGAAGCCGTCACGGCCGGGGCGGGCGGCCCGGCCGATGTTGTGGCCCGCTCGGCCCGCCAGACCCTCATGCTGCTCGCATTCCGCCCCGACGTAGGACGGCTGTTGTTCGACTCCGGGTTGCCGGCCGATCGCTTCCTCGGCGGCGTGCGCGCCCATCTTCACCGGGACCTGCGACGGGGCATTGATGCCGGCGTCTTCGCCGTGGCGGACTTCGAGGTGGTCAGCACCCTCTACGCCGGCATCATCATGGGGGCCAGTCTGGACATTCACCGCGGCCGGCTCCCGATCGATGCCGTTCCCGCGGTCGTGGAGTATCTGCTCGGCCTGCTCGGCGTCGACGCGACCGAGGCACGGCGGCTGGCCCATACACCGCAGGAATTCGTTCAGTGGCGTCCGTTGCCACTCGTAGCCGGGGAGATCTGACGTGGGCAAGCCAGCGGTAACATCCGGACGCACCATGGAC
>JBFYOR010000321.1:0-4477 GCA_041303695.1 Mycobacterium sp.
CCCTATGTGGTGTCCAAGTGCGCGGCCTTCTCCCTGACCGAGTGTCTGGCCCATGATCTGGCCCTCGTCGGCTCCAGGATCGGCGCGTCGGTGCTGGTTCCCAGTGCCTTCGACACCGCGATCGCGCAGTCCTCAGCCGTCCGGCCCGCCCGCTTCGGTGTCGACTCCACCGAGGACGGGCAAGGCACGGCAGCCGCCCTGGCGCAGATCGTCTCCCAGGGAATGTCTCCCGACGAGGCGGTGGCACCGGTGATCGACGGCATTCGGACCGGGGCGTTCCTGATACCCACCCGGGGAAGCTACGCCGAGCAACTGCGCCACCGCCACGAGGCACTGCTGGCCCGGGAACTGCCCGCACTGACCGAGGTGGATTAACGCATGGGACGACTCGACCGGCAGGTAGCGCTGAACCCGCAGGCCCTGCGGATCGCGGTGATCGGCGCCGGGCCCGCCGGCCTGGCCGCCGGTCACGAGTTGCTCGCCCACGGCTTTGAGAACTTCACCATCTTTGAGGCCACTGACGCCGTCGGCGGAACCTGGCACCTGCACTCCTACCCCGGCCTCGCCTGTGATGTCTGGGCCCACGCCTATACGTTCTCCTACCGGCCCAACCCCGAGTGGAGTGCGAGTTTCGTCGAGCAACCCGAGATCGAGGCCTATCTGCAGAAGTGCGCCAGCGAGTTCGGCCTCGAGCCGCACATCACGCTCAATACCCGCATCGCCAGCGCCCACTACTGCGACGAGGGTTTCTGGCGGCTAGAGAGCACAGCCGGCGAGCGTTTCGAGTTCGACGTGGTCATCAACGCGATGGGCAACCAGCACACACCCCGCTATCCGAATGTGCCCGGTATCAAGGAATTCCAGGGACAGAGCTTTCATGGCACGCGCTGGGACCACGATGTCGCCCTGGCCGGCAAGCGGGTGGTGATCGTCGGCTCGGCTGCCAGCGCCGTGCAGATCGTGCCCGAGGTGGCCAAGGTCGCCGGCCGACTCACCGTGCTGCAACGCTCACCGAACTGGATCATGCCGCGGGGCCGCAAGTTCTACACGGACGCCCAACGCAACCGGTGGCGCCGGTTCCCGGTCACCATGAAACTCATCCGCAGTGTCCAGCAGTTCCTGATGAGCCTGGTCCACGACGCCGCCACCCTGGGCCACAACCGGGCCGGGCAGTTCGAGAAGCGCGCCCGTGCGTTCATCGACCGCGCGATCCCCGATCCGCAGTTGCGCGCGGCCCTGACACCGGCCGATCCCTACGGCTGCAAGCGGGGTTTGGTCTCCGACGACTTCTACCCGGCCTTGTTGCGCGACAACGTCGAGTTGATCCCGGAGGGCCTTCGCGCCATACGCCCGGCCGGAGTCACCACCGCGGGCGGCCGTGAGATCGACGCCGACGTGATCATCTTCTGCACCGGCTACCGGATCCTGGACTTCGACCGGATCGCTGTCGTCGGCGAGGCCGGCGAGAACCTCGCCGAGTCCATGTCGACAGCCATCGGCGCCTTCAAAGGCATTGCAGTTCCGCACTTTCCGAATTACTTCTTCGCCGTCGGCCCCAACGGCCTGCCTCTGGACGCACCCTACTTCCGCACCGCCGAGCGGAACATCAAGACCATCGTCGGATTGCTGGTCGCCAAGCAGGCGGCCGGCGTGCGCTCGCTCGCGGTCAAACCGACGGTCAACCGCGCCTACAACGAGTGGATGGCCGCTCGCTTTCCCCGCTACTCCTGGGCATCGCCGTCCTGCAGCAGCTATTACCAGGATGCGAAAGGTCGCACGCCCTTCCTGTTTCCCGGGCGCTTCACGGAGTACAGCAAGCTTCACGACCAATCCGGTCTGCACGAGTACGACCTGATCCCCACATCAACAGGAAGCCGCCTCCCGTGACCGCGCCGACCATCCTGACCCTCGACGCCCTCGGGGACGCGCCCGTCGGAGGAAAGGCCGAAGGCCTGGCCAAGCTGGTCCGGTTGGGCCTGCGGGTACCGCGAGCCTTCGTGATCGTCGGCGCCACCCCCGGCAATCTGCCGGCGGATCTCGAGACCCGCTATCAGGAGTTGGGCGGCGGCGCGGTGGCGGTGCGCTCCTCGGCACTGGGCGAAGACTCGGCCGACGCCAGCTTCGCCGGTCAGTACGAAACCATCCTCGACGTCACCGGGATCAACGCCCTGCGCGCGGCCGTCGACACCTGCCTGGCATCGCTGCAGAACGACCGGGCGGCCGCCTACCGGCAGCAAAGCACATCTGTCGCCGCCGACGTGGCGATGTCGGTGGTGGTGCAGAAAATGGCGCCTGCGGCCAGTGCCGGCGTGCTGTTCACCGCCGACCCCGTCACCGGACGCCGGGACCGCATCGTCATCGACGCAGTCGAGGGCCTGGGCGAGGCACTGGTCAGCGGGCACGCCTCCCCGGACCACTACGTGCTGGATCGCAGCGGGACCACCCGTGAGGCTCAACTCGAAGGCGCCACACCGATTCTCGGCGACGCCGTCCGGCGTACTCTGGTGGCCTCGGCGCTGGCGGCCGAAGCCGCCGAGGGGCGCCCACTGGATCTCGAGTGGGCGGTCGACCGAGAAGACCAGATCCATTGGCTGCAGGCGCGTCCCATCACCCATCTGCCGCCCGACCCGAACGAGCTCGACACCCCGATCGCCGACCCCACGCATGTCTTCACCCGCTGCAACGTCGGCGAGATGTTCCCCGGTGCCTGCACTCCGCTGTCCTACTCGTTCACCGCCCGCAGTATCGACGTTGGTATGCAGATGATGCATGTGCAGGTCGGCATTCAACCTGCAGTGGTGCCAGACATGCGCTTCCTCATCATGAATTCCGGGCACCTGTTCCTCAATCTGAGCACCATGAGCGAGACCGCCACCCACGCACTCGGTTCCAGCGCCGACCAGATGGCGCTATCGGTGTGCGGCCGGCCCGTCACGGAGTTCACGATCAGTGGTGGCGATCCCCCGCCACGCCTGCGCCGCGTCGCCAACGGCGGCCGCTACATCAAATACCTGCTCGGCCAGACCACGGCACGCCGCGAGATGAAACGCCTCGTCGCCGACTTGCACTTCCCCGAGTCCGAAACCGCCTCCGCGGCCTGGCAGGAAATCGACCGGCGCTTTCCGTCCATCTACGACGCGATGCACTATCACCTGATTTCCTCGGCCGGCTCCGGTGTGCTGACGCCGACCCTGCTGGGGGTGATCGCCGGTGGCACGGAGCCCTCCGAGGCCGACCATGCCACGGTGGCGGCGCTGCTCGCCGGGGCCGACGACGTCGAGAGCGCGGACATCATCGCCGGTACCGAGCGCATCGCGCGCCAGATCGCCGCCCATCCCGACGGCGAGGCATCCTTCACCGACGCCGAACCGGATGCGGCGCTGGACTGGATCCGGTCACCGGCCGCCGGCGCGGCCCGCGAGGAGTTCGAACGCTATCTGCGCGACCACGGCCACCGCGCCATCAAGGAACTCGAACTGCGCCAGCCGGAATGGCGGGAAGACCCGCTGCCGGTGATCAAGTCCCTGCAAGTCTCACTGCGCCAGCGCGATTCGGGTGACACCATGATCCGGCGCGCCGAGAGCACGGGAGCCAAGCCCGGCCGCGCCGTCGCCCTGCTGGCCCGGATGGCCCGCCAGGCGGTCCGCTCCCGCGAGGAGACGAAGTCCGGTCTGGTCGCCGTCACCACCCGCTTCAAGGAGGCCTACCGTGGCCTGGCGACACTCATGGTGGCAGAGGGACTGCTCCCGGATACCGATGCGGTCTTCTTCCTCACCCACGACGAACTCGGGCGACTGGCCCGCGACTCCGATTCCGGCCTGGTGGCGGCAGCCCTGGCCCGCCGGGAGGCCTTCGCCGCGCAGGAGAGCTACGAGTTCCCCGACGTCTTCCAGGGCGAACCGACCCGGCTCGACCTCGATCTGGAGGCCGGCGACTCCGACGGCGTCGTGCGCGGATCGCCGGTGAGCCGCGGACGGGTCACCGGGGTGGCCCGCATCGTGCGCACCATCGACGAGGCCGCCGCGCTGCAGCGGGGCGAGATTCTCATCGCGCCGATCACCGACGTCGGCTGGACCCCCTACTTCAGCCTGATCGCCGGCCTCGTTACCGATATCGGAAGTGCGGTATCCCACGGCGCAGTGGTTGCCCGGGAGTACGGGCTGCCCGCGGTGGTGAACACCCGCATCGCAACCCGGGTGTTCAGCACCGGGGACCGCATCGTGCTCGACGGGGAGTCGGGAATCGTCCGGCTTGCCGACGACGACTCGTCCGCACCGTCAGGCCGGGCTGAACACCCGCGGCTGGAGCAGTGAACTGTCCTTGAACTGCTTGACATTCTTGGCTGCGGCGAGCACTGCGAGGTCGGCCAGTGGTTCGATCACGATCACCGCGAGATAGGCGGCGCCGAATGCGGCGATGCTCGCAACGGTCTGGGCGGTGAAGCCCTGCCCGTAGAGCGCCCAGAATCCGACCCAGG
>JBFYOR010000322.1:0-7828 GCA_041303695.1 Mycobacterium sp.
CTCCGGGGCCACTGCAGCCGCCCTACGGGTACGAGCCGCCCACCCAGCAGATTCCCCAGCCGCCGCTGACCCAGCCGCCGACCGCCCAGCCGCCGGGGCCCCCGATGTCCCCGGAGGAGTCCGAACCCCGCCGGCGCGGCCCGCTGCGCGATCCGCTCTCGGCGGTGTTGATCCTGGTCATCGTGGTGGCGGTAGCACTGGCCGCACTACTGGGCGGAGAACTTTTCGCCAGGAACAAGGCCGACTCGATCGTGGCCAAAGCCGTCAGTTGCGTGGTGCGCGACAGCGCGACCGCCTCATTCGGCCCGCGCCCCTTCCTGATCCAGCACTTCACCCACAGCTACCGGAACATGACGGTGGAGACGGCCGGCAACCAGATTCGCGAGGCCAAGGGTATGAAGCTCAAACTCCTCCTCGACGACGTCCGGATCAACCCGACGGCCGATTCCGCCGGCACTCTGGGCGTCCTGGACGCCGACGTGACGTGGTCGGCCGAGGGGATCAAGCAGACCGTGCAGGGCGTGATCCCGGTGCTGGGCAACCTGGTCAGCGGGGTCAATCCGGATCCCTCCACCGGAACTCTGGAACTGCAGGGCCCGCTGGGCACCGTGACGATCCGTCCGCAGGTCGCCGACGGCGGGCTGAACCTCGAGGTGATGAAGGTGACCGGCCTCGGCTTCACGCTGCCCCGGGAGAGCGTGCAGCCGGCACTGGATGCGTTCACGTCAACGTTGACCGACAATCTGCCGATGGGCATCCGCGCCGACAGCGTCGAGGTCACCGACAGCGGGATCACGGCCCGGTTCATGACCCGGGACGCAACGATTCCCAACGGTCAGCAGGACCCCTGCTTCGCCGGGATCTGACCCGGGCTCAGGAGCCCTTCTCGGCGCCGCCGGGGTTGCAGCCGGCCAGCAGCATGGTGGCCTCGTCAACGTCGGGCCGCCACGGCTCCAGGTCCCAGGTCGGCTTTCCGGGCTCGGCGAATTCGGCGAAACGCCAGTGACAGAGGAACTGCGAGCGCATCCCGGGGGTGTCGGCGTCCGGCGCCAGCGCCAGCACCTCGCCCCAGGCCCGATCGGTCTGGGCGGTGGTCTTACCGAACTCGCCGGCGACTTCGCGCCCGGCGCCGGTCAGATAGACCCGCAACGTGGGCAGACCGTCGTAGCTCACCCACGTCGTGTGGTCGATATAGCCAGGCGCGGTGGAATCGGCCGCCGCGGCCGGCGAGAGAAGCAGCGCGACCGGAACGGCAGCCAGGACGGCCAGCAGTCGGGCGTTCAGCGGGATTTCCCCTGGACCTCCAGCAGCCTGGGCCGCACGTCGACCAGGTAGACCCCGGCGGCCACCGCGGCGATGACCGACCCGAGGGTGCCGCCCAGGACCAGGGCCAGCAGCCCGGAGACGCCCAGGATCACCAGCCACACCGGCTTGGTCAGCTTGTCGGCCGCGGTGTAGGCATCCGGCCGCTGCATGGCCGCGTGGACGAACGCGTACACCGTCACAGCCAGGACTGCCCAATTCAGGACCAAAAGCACGGAACCCGCCACACCTTGAAGCATCACGCTTCAAGGGTAGGCGGGTCCCGTCCGGATCGGCGAACCGATTCGTTACTTCTGGGTGACCTTCTTGGCCGGAGCCTTCTTGGCCGGAGCCTTCTTGACGGCAACCTTGGCCGGAGCCTTCTTGGCGGCGACCTTGGCCGGGGCCTTCTTGGCGACGACCTTCTTGGCCGGAGCCTTCTTGGCCGGGGCCTTCTTGGCCGGGGCTGCCGGCAGGTCGACGCCGACCAGCTTGGCGGCCCGCTCGCCGACGGCGCGGGTCTGCGCCGACACGTTGCCCAGAGCCTCCTGGGTCAGCTCGACGGCCGACTCGACGTAGGTCTCGACGCGGTCAGCGGCTTCCTTGAACTCGGGCTGACCCTTCAGCCGCTCCAGAGCGGCCTCGCCACGGGCGACCAGCGTGTTGTAGGTCTCGGTGGCGTCGACGAAGAAGTCGTCGGCAGCCTTGCGCAGCTCCTCGCTGGTCAGCTTGCCGCGCAGCTCCTCGGTGCGCTTGGGCAGTTCTTCCTGCAGGCGGGTCAACGCGGCACGCCGGTCGTCCATCCGGTCACCGGCGACCTCGGCCCGCTCGCGCAGGGTGTTGAGGATCTCGTTGACGGTGGCCAACGCGAGGTCGGCGGCGCCGACCGCGGCGAGCAGCGGAGCCTTCAGGTCCTCGATGGTGTTCTCGTTGTTCTTGTTCTTCTTAGCCATGTGACTGATTCCTTTCGGGTATTCGGTAGAGATTTCAGCTGTGCTGCGGTGGTGTCTTACTCAGTCGGCGGCTCCTGGTGAACCGCCTCGTTCTGCTGGCAGAACGACGTGTAGATGTCGAGCAGAACGCGCTTCTGGCGCTCGCTGATCACGGTGTCGGCGATGATGGCGTCCTGCACCTGGCTCGGCTGCCCGGGCTCGAGAATCCCGGCCCGGACGTAGAGCACTTCGGCTGACAACCGCAATGCCTTGGCGATCTGACTGAGCACCTCGGCCGACGGCTTGCGAAGCCCCCGCTCGATCTGGCTGAGGTAGGGATTGCTCACCCCGGCCCGCTCGGCGAGTTGTCGCACCGACACCTCCGCAGCTTCCCGCTGAGTGCGAATGAAGCTGCCGATGTCCTGCGCGGCGTTGCTCACCACGGCGGCAAGATCTGCATCCTGTGCCATGGTCAGCCCCTTTGCGCGTACCGGTGTCGTTTGCATACGACAGCTACGTTACGCGCTAGTGCTAACAATTGCAAGCACTAGCTAGCGCAGGTCAGAACAGTATTTGCGCTATGGCGTAGATCACCAGACCGGCCAGCGCGCCGACCACGGTGCCGTTGATCCGGATGAACTGGAGGTCGCGGCCGACATGCAGTTCGATCCGCCGGCTGGCCTCATCGGCATCCCAGCGCTGGATGGTCTCGGCGATGATGGTGGTGGCCTCGCTGCCATATCGGGTGACCACATGCTGGGCGCCGCGCACGATCCAATTGTCGACCTTGTCGCGCAACTCGACGTCGTCGCGCAGTGACTCCCCGATCCGCACCACCGAGTCGGCGATCCGGCCGCGCAGTGCGCTGGAGGGGTCGTCGACGCCGTCGAGCACCAACCGCTTGAGCGTCTTCCACGCCGTCTCGGCCGCCCGGGTCACCTCGTCGCGGGCCATCAACTGCTCCTTGACCGTCTCGGCCTTGGAGATCGTCGACGCGTCGTTCTGCAGGTCGTCGGCGAACTCGAAGAGGAACCGGGTCGCCGACTGACGCAACTCGTGGTTCGGGTCCCGGCGCACCTTGTCGGTGAAGTCCATCAGCTCGCGGTGGATGCGGTCACCCACCAGATGGTCGACAAATTTCGGAGACCAGGTGGGCGAGTCCCGCAATACGACGCGTTCGATGGTCGGGCCGGCGTTGAGGGCCCACTCGAAGGCCCGGTCGCAGAGCAGCTGGATCAGCGCCTCCTGGCGGTTCTCCGCCAGCAACTGGGACAGCACCCGGCCGGCCGGCGGACCCCACTGCGGTTCGGCAAGCCGCTTGACGATGGTCCGGTCGATGACGTGCTGGATGTCCTCGTCATTGAGCAGTTCCACGACCGCCCGCAACACCGTGGCCGCCTCGTCGGCAACCCGGGCGGCATGCACCGGCTCGGACAGCCACTTGCCCAGCCGGCTGCCGATCTCGGCGTCGCGCAGTTTGGTCGCGATCACGTCCGGGGACAGGAAATTCTCCCGCACGAACGTACCGAGACCCTCCCCGAGCTGGTCCTTCTTGCGCGGAATGATCGCCGTGTGCGGGATCTTCAGGCCCAGCGGATGCCGGAACAACGCGGTGACGGCGAACCAGTCGGCCAGCGCGCCCACCATGCCGGCCTCCGCGGCGGCGCCGACGTACCCCAGCCAGGACGGTCCACCCTCGGCCTGCCACCACCGGCTGAGCAGGAAGATCACCGTCGCGCCGAGCAGGAAACCCAGCGCCACCACCTTCATCTTGCGCAGGCTCGCAAGACGCTCGGCATCGGCGTCGGGGTCGGCACCGGCGAAGGACTCAGCAAAGGACGTGCCGGTTACCTCAGGCGCATCCGGAAGCCGATGTTTGGCAGCCACGCCAACCATCATGCGCTACTTCCCGTTGGGGTGGCGCCACGCTTTAGTGTGACTTTCGGTCACAACTTTCCGGGGATGCGCCGGTAGAGTGCGGTCCAGTGACACAGCACATCATCCCGAGCGCGGCCGAGGCCGACGGCGCCCCGAGCGCCGCCGGGGTCGACGGCGGACCCGTGGTGGCCAAGACCGACGGTCGCAAACGCCGCTGGCACCAGCACAAGGTGGAGCGGCGGACCGAATTGGTCGACGGCGCACTCGACGCCATCCGCCGGCGCGGCCGCGATATCAGCATGGACGAGATCGCGGCCGAGATCGGTGTGTCCAAGACCGTGCTCTACCGCTACTTCGTCGACAAGAACGACCTCACCACCGCGGTCATGATGCGGTTCGCGCAGACCACACTGATCCCGAACATGGCCGCGGCACTGTCCTCGAACCTCGACGGTTTCGATCTGACCCGCGAAGTCATCCGGGTGTACGTCGACACGGTGGCCGCCGAACCGGAGCCCTACCGGTTCGTGATGGCGAACTCCTCGGCCAGCAAGAACAAGGTCGTCGCCGACTCCGAGCAGATCATCGCCCGGATGCTGGCAGTGATGCTGCGCCGCCGCATGCAGGGCGCCGGTATGGACACCCGCGGGGTGGAGCCGTGGGCCTTCCTGATCGTCGGCGGCGTGCAGCAGGCCACCCACTCGTGGATGTCGCATCCCCGGATGAGCAGCGACGAACTGATCGACTACCTGACGATGCTCTGCTGGAGCGCACTGTGCGGCATCGTCGAGGTGGGCGGCTCGCTGGAGCGGTTCAGGTCCGAGCCGCACCCGTCGCCGGTTTTGCCGGCGTTGGCGCCCGCAACAGGGGTTTAGTCCCTAGGGTTCGGTTATGGCCGATCTGCCGTCGCTCTGGACGCATGAACCCCACACCATCCTCCGGTTCCGCGCCGGTGACTCCGTCGCCGAGATCGACGCCGACTCCAGCCCCGGGTTCAGCGGTGACAAGAACGACGCCGCGACCATCCTGACCGAACGCAGCGAGCGGTTCGCCGGACTGCAGGAGATGCTCTACGCCAACGGCAGAGAGGGCGACAACCGCTCGGTGCTGCTGGTGCTGCAGGGTATGGACACCGCGGGCAAGGGCGGCATCGTCACCCACGTCGTCGGCGCCGGCAACCCGATGGGAATCCGGTACACCAGCTTCGGCAAGCCGACCGTCGAGGAGCGTGCACACCACTTCCTGTGGCGCATCAACAAGGCCCTGCCCGCAGCTGGACAGATCGGGGTCTTCGACAGATCGCACTACGAGGACGTCCTGGTGGTCCGGGTGCACGCACTGGTGCCGCCTGAGGAATTGGAGGGCCGCTACGCCGAGATCAACACCTTCGAGAAAGAACTCGTCGAGTCCGGCGTCACGCTGGTCAAGGTCGCGATGTTCGTCTCCCTCGACGAGCAGAAGCGGCGACTGGCCGAGCGCCTGGAGCGGCCCGACAAATTCTGGAAGTACAACCCGGGCGATCTCGATGAGCGCAAACTCTGGCCGGCCTACCAGGAGGCTTACCAACTGGTCCTGGACCGGACCTCCACCGATTACGCGCCCTGGTACGTGGTTCCGTGCAACAAGAAGTGGTACAGCCGACTGGCCGTGACCGAACTGCTCATCGAGGCCCTCAAGGGAATGAATTTGTCTTGGCCGCCAGCGGATTTCGACGTCGAGGCGGAAAAGAAGAAGCTCGCCGAAGCCTGAGTCCGGTCAGCCGGCCCCGTCAGCTCTTGACGAGGGTGAACTGACCGATGTTGGTGATACCCCGACGGAAGAAGTCGGCGCACCCGGTCAGATACTTCATATAGCGGTCGTAGACCTCATCGGAGGTGATAGCGACCGCCTCGTCGCGATTGGCGGCCAGGTTCTCCGCCCACATGTCGAGGGTGCGAGCATAGTGCGGCCGCAACAAGTGCACCCGCTCCAAAGTGAAGCCCGCACCGTCGGCCAGTTCCTCGATGTCCTCCACGGCCGGCAACCGACCGCCGGGGAAGATCTCGGTGCCAATGAACTGCATGAACTTCAGATCGCTGATGGTGAGCTTGATGTTGTTCTCGCGGAAGAATTTCTGGGTGTGCGCCAGAATCGTGTGCAATAACATCCGGCCATCACTGGGCAGGATCGAATAGGCCCGCTCGAAGAACAGCGGATAGCGCTCCACTTTGAAGGCCTCGAACGCGCCGATGCTGACGATGCGGTCGACGGGTTCGTCGAACTCTTCCCAGCCCTGCAACCGGATCTCGATGGAGCGGTCGGTGTCCAGCTTGGCCAGGCGCTCGCGAGCGAACTCCGACTGAGCCTTGCTCAACGTGATGCCGATGACGTTGACGTCGTACTTCTGGACCGCCATCTCCAGCGCCCCGCCCCAGCCGCAGCCCACGTCGAGAAGGGTCATGCCGGGCTTGAGGTCGAGCTTGCCCAGGGCGAGGTCGAACTTGGCCAGCTGGGACTCTTCGAGCGTCATATCGTCGCGCTCGTAGTAGCCGCAGGTATAGCCCATCGTCGGGCCGAGGAACAGCGCGAAGAAGTCGTTGGAGATGTCGTAGATGGACTGCGACTCCTCGTAGTACGGAGTCAGATCGGTATCGACGTCGGACATCTCCACTTACCCTTCAGTATCTCTCCCCGGCCCGAACGGGGTCGCCGCACGAGAATATCGTCTCCAACGGCTGGATTTACCCGGTCCGGGCCCGAAGGTCCACTCTTGGTCAGACTATCCAATGACGACCGCAATTGCACATATCCCGCGGTCAGTACGTGTAAAAACCTTGTCCGGATTTCTTGCCCAGTCGCCCCGCCTCAACCATGCGCAACAGCAGTGGCGGCGGACCGTAATGCGGCTCCTTGAACTCCTCGAACATCTTGTCGGCAATCAGCTTCAAGGTGTCCAGGCCGATGAGGTCGGACAACCGCAGCGGGCCCATCGGGTGGGACAGCCCCGCGACGACCGCCTTGTCGACGTCGGCCACGGTGGCCAACCCGGATTCCACCATCCGGACCGCCGAGAGCAGGTAGGGCACCAGCAAGGCGTTGACCACGAACCCCGAGCGGTCCGCACAGCGGACCACCTGCTTGCCGAGCACCGTCCCGGCGAACTGCTCGGTCCGGGCCGCGGCCGCTTCGGTGGTCGCCAGCGTGGTGACCAGCTCGACCAATGGCAACACCGGAACCGGATTGAAGAAATGCAGGCCGAGGACCCGGCCGGGGTTGCGGGTGGCGGCGCCGAGCTTCATGACCGGGATACTCGAGGTGTTCGAGGCCAGCACCGCATCGGGGTCGGTGATGATCTCGTCGAGCTGGCGGAAGATGGCGGCTTTGACGTTCTCGTCCTCGATCACCGCTTCGATGACCAGTTGCCGATCGGCCAGATCTGTCAGCGTGGTGGTGAATCGCAGCTTGCCCAGCGCACCGTCGCGCTCGCGCTCGGTGATCTTGCCGGCGCTGACGCCGCGTTCCAGCGACTTGGTGATCCGATTGCGGCCCGCGGTGACCAGCGCCTCGGTGGTCTCGAAGACCGTGACGTCGACACCGGCCCGCGCGCACACCTCGGCGATGCCGCCGCCCATCTGGCCGGCTCCGATGACGCCGACCCGTTCGATGGCATCTGAACCCATCGCGAACCCTCTCTCCTGAATCTGGATCTGCCAACCGCCACCCGAAACCCCGGCCGG
>JBFYOR010000323.1:0-6849 GCA_041303695.1 Mycobacterium sp.
AGATAAGAATGCGCAACCCACTGGTCAACGCGTACCGCCGCACCGGCGCCGACATCCCGTTTGGGAACCCGCTGCCGTCACACGGCACCGAGATGGAGGGCTGGTTCTGGCGGGTCTCCGATGAAGCCAGCGGCCGCGTGCTGATCGCGCTGTGCAGCGTCAACCGGCATCCCGACGGCGATTGGTCGACCACAGCGGTCGGCGTACACCCCGGCGGGGTGGTGCGCTCGGCGGCGCTGTCCGGGGCGCGTGCCCAGGACACGCCCTTCCAGGTCACCGCCGGCGACGAGGCCGGCAACTTCACTGTGGGCGCCGATCGGGTCCGATTCGAGCTCGGCGACCTGACGTTGAACATGGAATTCTCCGACCGGGTGTTGTGGCCGAAGGCCTTCGGCGGCGGCGGTGCGTTTTCGGCGATCCCCTTCCTCAACCAGTACTGGCACCCCTACTACCTGGGCGGACGTGCCAGTGGGACGGTCCAGTACGCGGGGGACAGCTGGACCTTCGACAATGCGAAGCTCTACGCCGAGCGCAACTGGGGCGCCGGCTTTCCGCTGCGCTGGTGGTGGGGGCAGGCACACGACTTCGGCGACGCCGACGTCTGCGTCGCGTTCTCCGGCGGACTGTTGTCGCTGGGGCCGATCGCCCGCGATGTCAATGGTGTGGTGGTGAGGATCGGCACCAAGGTGATCCGGATGACCCCGCCGTTGCTGGTGCGATCTCAGGTCGGGGACAACCAGTGGCTCATCCGCGGACGCTCGCCCCGGTATGAGATCGAGTTGCAGGGCGATGGCCGTCACCTGCCTCCGCATGTACTGCCGGTGCCACTGCCGGGCGAGCGGCGCAATATCGACACCGACTTCGAGCACCTCGGCGGCCGCTTGCGCTGCACGGTCCGCGAATCCGGCAGGTTGCTCTTCGACGGGACCTCGGAATTGGCCGCCCTCGAGGTCGGCACCCGGCCGAAATAGTCGTCGAACTGGCCTTTCAGTGCGCGGCTGAGCTGGGACTAAGGGCCCTTTTTCGTCGATTCGGTTTGTATCTGCGTGCCTACCTGTGTTTGATAGATCTAGATTTCGATTAAATCTCGATTGAATCTCGGGAGCTAGATCTCCAGATGGAGGGAGGGCAGGCCGTGGGGCGACGACAGCACTCCCAGTCGACCGGCCTGGGCGGCGCGCTGGCGGTGGCGCTGGGTATCGGCGCGGCACTGGCGGCAAGCACCGCAATCGCCCAGGCCGACACTCCGGATGCCGGTCAGCCCTCGACCCCGGGCGCGGCAGCGGCGCGGGCCACCGATGTCGGCGCCCGGTCCGCGGGACCGCGCCGGAACCCTGTCAAGGCGGTGGTGGCCGAGACATCCGGGCGGACCCCGTCATTCTCAGCTCCGGACCGGCGCTCAACCATCCCGGCGGGGCTGGCCGACGCGAAGCCAGGCGAGGCTGTCCTTCCGACGATTCCTGCCGTGGTTTCCGCGGCAGCACCCAAGCCAGCCGTCACGGCCTATGGCGCCACGATCGCACCGCCCAGCGCAGCGCCGGCCTCGATTCAGGGCATCTTCGGGACCGCTCCGCCGGTTAAGCCGGCGCAGTTGCCGCTTGCCATGACGCCGATGCTGTCCTGGCTTGGACGCGATGTCGAGGTGGCCGGCGCCGCCCGCGCAATATCCATCAGCAAAGTGGCGGTTGCGAAGACGGTCACGGTTACCACCGCGGCGGTGACCACTCCCACGGCGACCACCCCCACGGTGACCACCCCCACGGCGACCACCCTGACTGCTGCGACTATCCCGACTGCCGCGACTACTCCCACCGTCATCACGGTCGAAGCCGAGACCTTGACGGTCTCACCCGCCAAATCCGGCAGCAGGTTCTCCGACCGGACTGCCTCGGGTGGGGCAGCGCTGTTGTTGTCGAAGAACGCCATCGCATCGCAAACCTTGACGCTGCCTGCCTTCACGAGCCTGGTGATTCGGGCCAGGGGCGATCAGTACAAGGGTGCGCCGGCGATGCAGGTTTCGGTGGACGGCAAGGTGGTGTCGACGATTGCGGTGTCGGCGACTGGGTGGACCGACTACACGATCCCTGTCAGCGGGCTGGCCGGGACCCACACCGTGAGCATCGCCTTCACCAACGATCTGCGTGTCTCGGCGTCGAAGGACCGCAATCTGCGGATCGACAAGATCACCGTGGTCGCGGGCGCGGTGACACCGCCGAGTACCCAGACCCCGGCCTACTTCGGTACCGCGGACTGGTTGTGGAAGCCGATCGCGGCCAACCCGACGTTGGCGTCGAACAGCGCGACCTGGGTGTCGTACCTGTCGGCCCCGGGTGCCAAGCGCATCGCCAATCTGTACAACTACGGGGTCACGCTGGTCCCGGCGTCGGCGATCACCACGAGTACACCGCGCTACGACGTGCGGTTCACCAAAGCCTGGGGTGCTGACCCCTACGGGACCAATACCGTGGCCATTCCGCGGGGAACTAAGATTCCGCCCGGCTCCGATGGCCACATCGCGGTCCTGGATCCCGTCTCTGGCCAGGCCTACGGCATCTGGCAGGCCAGGTACGACAGCGCCACCGACACCTGGTCGGGATCCTGGGGTGGGCGGACCCCGATCAACGGCAACGGGATCGACCAGACGGGTTCGGCGACGGCAGCAGGTATTTCGCGGGCTGCCGGAGTGGTCACCGCCGCGGAGTTGCAGGCCGCGATCGCGGCCAATACCGGCCTCAACCATGCCCTGGTTTTCTCCACAGATATCGCCGGGCCGGGTTTCGTCGGGCCGGCCATCAAATCCGACGGCACCAACATCGCCGGTGTCGCGACCCCGATGCCCGAGGGGTACCGCATCCAACTCGATCCGACGATCAATGTCGATGCGATCCCCAACATCACCGCGGGGGAGAAGGTCATCGCCAAAACCCTGCAGACCCACGGCGCCTACGTCGTCGACCAGGGGGCGGCCCGGATGGCCTTCGCCTTCGAAACGGTTCCCGACGCGACATCGACGAACCCCGGCGCGGTCTACACCAAAGCCGGATTCGCCTGGGACTACTACGACATGGCCCGTATCCCCTGGTCACAGTTGAGGGTGCTGGCGGCCTAGGCGAACTACGGCGTCGGCGGGGCAGCCCGGGGCTACTGTCGATCAGTGGCTTCAGGAGGATCCATGACTCGTTCGTCTCCCGCAGATGGACTGCTCGACGTGAGCAACCTGCCAGGGTTGCGCGCCTATCTGGAATCTCTCGAAGCCGACGACCGGGGGATGGCGCAGGGTCGGCTGGCGGCGATGAGCCCCACCGATGTGCGCAGCCTCGGTGCCAGCGAAGCGCAGCACACCGAGTACGACTACGGGATCGAGGCCGTCGAGGGCGCGATTCCCGACGAGTTGGCCGGAACCCTGTACCGCAACGGTCCGGGCCGATGGCAGGACCACACCGGGCGCCCGCTGCATCATCTGTTCGACGGTGACGGCATGATCTCCGCCTTCACCATTGGTGCCGGCGCGGTTCATTACCGCAACAGGTACGTGCGAACCCAGCACTTCCAGGGCAAGAGCGGGACCCGCCATATGGGTACCGATGCGACCGGGGGATGGCTGGCCAATATCGGTCGGCTGCCGCCGAATCTGGCCAATACCAACGTCGTCGAGCATGCCGGCCATCTCTACGCGCTGTGGGAGGGCGGCCCGCCCCACGAAGTCGATCCGGACACCCTCGAGACCCGCGGGCTTCGCCGTTTCGGCGGCGAGTTGCGTTGGATCGGATCGTATTCCGCGCACCCGTGCTTCTGCCCGAGCAGCGGAGACATGTTCAACTTCGGGGTCGAGTTCATTCCTGCCCCGCACCTGCGGGTGTACCGGACGGACCGTCGGGGCCGGCTCAAGCACTACCGCTCGGTGTCGTTGCCGTATGTGGCGATGGTCCACGACTTCGCCATCACCGAGCGCTATCTGGTTTTCCTGATCTCGCCCATCATTCCGGACTCCATTCCAATAGCGCTGGGGCTCAGGGCTTTCGGCGACGGCATGAAGTACCGCCCGGAACGTGGCAGCTCGTTCATCCTGATCCCGCGCGACGGCGGCGAGGTCCGCCGGATCGAGCACGAGGCGGTGCTGCAGTTCCACCTCAGCAACGCCTACGACGACCGCGGTGACGTCATCGTCGACGCCATCACCTACCACGGCGGCGAACTGCTGGACTGCATCGCGCGGTTCCGGACAACTCCGATGGACCGGGTGTCCTCGGAGTTCACCCGGTTCCGCATCACCGGCGGCGGTCGGGTGATGCGAGAGCAGCTCAGCGACCGGACCTGCGAGTTCCCTCGGCATCATCCCGACCGGGAGGGACGGCCACACCGCTGGAGCTATTTCAACACCAAACACAACCTCGGCACGCTCTACGACGGCATCAGCAAGCTCGATCTCGCCGACAACTCGCAGACGACCTACGTGGCCGAGACCGTCGGGAACAGCTTCTGCGAGCCGGTTTTCGCACCTCGGCCGGGTGCGTCCGACGAGGACGACGGCTGGTTGCTGTCCGTCGAGTACCAGGTCGAGGAGCACACGTCGCGTCTGGTGGTCCTGGACGCGAAGGACCTTGAGGGTGGGCCGATCGCGACGGCCCAGCTGACCCATCACATTCCGCAAGGGTTCCACGGCGACTTCGTGCCGGCCGCGCAGGCTTAGTTCAGTTGCGCTGCACCAGCAACGGCTGTGCCGAGGTGCTGACGCCAACGGTCGGAAGACGGATCCGCAGCGAATCGTGACCGAGTCGACGCGGGCGAACCCGAAGTTCGGTAGGAATGGGGGCATGGCCGCCGACACCATCCTGAAAGCCTCAACCATCATCACCATGGACCCCGCCCGCCCCCGGGCGCGGGCGATCGCGATCGACTCGAATACCGGGCGGATCATCGCGATCGGCTCAGTGGCGGAGGCGCAGGCCGCGGCACCGTCAGTGGCGGTGACCGACCTGGGCGATACGGTCCTGATGCCGGGCTTCGTTGAGCCGCACAGCCATCCGTTGCTGTCCGGGATGGCCACCCAGGAACCGGCCTACTGGGTATCACCCAACGTCGGCGTTCCGACCTGGGGCGACGTCAAGAAGATCTTCGCCAAGGCCGATAAGACACATCCTTCCGATCAGGTGCTGGTGTTCAACGGCGTCGACCGGTTGCTGCAGCAGGCGCCTTTGCCCACCCGGGATGTCCTCGACCCGATCTTCCCGACCCGCCCCGTGGTCGTCATCGACAACTCCGGCCACGGCATCTACTTCAACAGTGCGGCGGTCACACTGATGGGCTGGCCGGATGGCAAGGCACCGGAGGATCCGGTCGGCGGCAGCTTCGGCCGCGAGGCCGACGGGGTGACCAGCAACGGCACCGCCTTCGAATCGGGGGCACTGATGATGGTCGTGGGCGCGTTGCTACCCAAGGCGATTCCGCACCCGCTGCACTCCGGGGCGTTGTTCTACAAGCTGATGGCGGAGTGCGGCGTCACCGCGACATCCGAACACACCTACAACTCCGGCCAGTACCAGGCGTACACCGCGCTGGCGTCGGTGCCCGGCTGTCCGCTTCGGTTGCACGTCTACCACATGTCAATCGAGTCCGACGCCACCGCCGACATCGCCTTCCCAGATCCCGAACTGGTGCGGAAGGTGGGAATCAAACTGTGGGCAGACGGATCACCGTGGCTCGGAAACATCGCAATCAGCTTTGAGTATCAAGACAATCCGACGACCCGCACTGCCCAGATCGAACTAGGACCCCGCGGCGAAGCCCAGATGAACTACACCCGGGCCCAACTCGACGAGATTCTCGACACCATGGTCCCGGCGGGCTACCAGATAGCCTTCCACTGCAACGGCGACGTCGGATTCGACGTGGTGCTCGACGCCTACGCACGCGCACTGTCGAAGTTCAATCTGCTTGGCTCGGATCACCGCTGGCGGGTCGAGCATCTCGGCGCCGCGCGGCGGGACCAGTTCGACAGGGCGGCGGCTCTGGGCGTCACCTGCTCGATGAGTCCCTTCCAGTACATCTACTGGGGCGATCTCCTGGACGGAACGATGTTCGACTCCGCCTACGGTGCCCAGTGGCAACGGATTCGGGACGCCTTCGAGGCCGGAGTGCGGCCGAGCTACCACAACGACGGATCCGTCTCGCCGCCGCACCAGTTGCTCAACGTCCAACAGACCGTCACCCGAAAGACCATCAACGGATCGGTCCACGGCGCCAGCCAGGCGGTCACCCTCGACGATGCGCTCAAGGCCATCACCATAAACGGCGCCTACCAGCTCAAGCGCGACCACGAGATCGGGTCACTGGCGGTCGGCAAGTACGCCGACCTGGTCGAGTTGTCGGCCGATATCTACACCGTGCCGGTCGACCAGATCGTCGATCAGGTCAAGGTGCTCGGCACCTGGCTGGGCGGCAAGAGGATCGACATCGACGCCTACGTCGACGCCGTCAAGGCCGTCGACCCCACCGAACACCACGACGTGACCAACCAGCTCGCTGCCCGGAAGTGCTGCTGACCAAGGCCAATCGTGCGCTAGGAAGCACCGAGGATCTTGATCGCGAAAACCAGCGAGTCACCCGGTTCGATACCGGCCCTGGGCTGCCCGTTGGGGTAGCCGTCAGCGGAGACCATGGCCACGGCGACGGTGGACCCGACGTTCTGCCCGGTAATGGCCTTTTGGAAGCCCGGAACGACACCGTCAAGCGGGAAGTCAACCGGCTCGCCGCGTTCGTAGCTGCTGTCGAAGACGCTCCCGTCGCGTCCATTGACACCCATGTAGCAGACCGACACCGTTGCATCGGGAGCCACCACCGGACCGTCAC
>JBFYOR010000324.1:0-2577 GCA_041303695.1 Mycobacterium sp.
CACCGGTGCGGCGGTGACCCGTCGGCCGGTCTGCGGGTTGATACCGCCGCGGGCCAGGGTGGCCGCCATCCGGGCCAGATCCACGCTGGTCACCCGAAGCGAGCACTGGCGGAAGTAGACGTCGAGGACGTCGTCGGGCTCGGTGAGCACCCCGAAACTGGTCAGCATGTAGGCGATCGCCCGGTTGCGGTTACCGGTGGCCTTCTCCGAGCGGTAGACGTCCTCATCGAGTTCCAGCGGTCGTCCGGCGCAGGCGGAGTAGAAGTCCTGGATCTTGGCGAAGCGCTCGTCGGGGGTGGCCCCGGGTACCAGCGAGACCGCCGCGATGGCACCGGCATTGATCATCGGGTTCTTCGGGATTTTCGTATGCTCGTCGACGCTGATCTCGTTGAACGCGTCACCGGACGGCTCGACGCCGATCTTGGCGTCGACGGCCTGCTGTCCCACCTGGTCGAGGGCGAGGGCGTAGGTGAACGGCTTGGAGATCGACTGGATCGTGAATTCGGTTCGGGCGTCACCGGATTCGTAGAGGAATCCGTCAGCGGAGGACAGTGTTAGCCCGAAGCGGGTCGGGTCGACCTCGGTGAGTTCGGGGATGTAGTCGGCCAGTGCGCCGTCGGTGACCGACGCGAACTCGGCCACCAATTGGTCGAGGTAACGGGCAACCAGTTCGGCCATCGTCGGATCTAACCATGCCGCGAACCGCTGGAGTCAGCAGTCAAACGGCGGATCGCCGGCACCGGAGATCATGTGGGTGCCCCACGGCGTCTTCTCAACGACCCGAGCAGCAACCGTACGGTCCTCGATGGTCAGGGTCGCTCCCGCCGCGCGGCTGCGTGCACTGTCGGGCAGGGTCCCGAATACCGTTCCCTGCCAGTGGTAGCGGCCGTCGACGGCATCCAGATGACCGATCAGCCGTACCCGGCCGGTCACGTCGTGGCCGTCTACCGTGAGGGTGGCGGGTCCGTCATAAAGCTCGTCGGGCTCCGGTTCGGAGCCGCTGAGGTAGAACCGGGCGGCCACCGGTTGCGGGCGCCAGCGGTGGGTGACGACGCGCCCCCTCGCCTCGATCCGGGCCGCCCCGGTCCGCTCCACCAGTCGCAGACAACGAGCCACGTATCGGGCCTGGGCCCGCACGTCAGGTCCGGGAATCCGGAAGTGATTCGGCATTCCGTGCCGGGCGACCGCCGGGTCGGCCGACGGCCGGGCGTCCACCACGATCTCGGCGGTGGCGCGATGGCCGTCAGCGGTGGTCAGTGCCCAGGTCTCGGTGGAATTGTCGAAACGGGCCGACGCAACGTCAGCCAGCATGGTGCACTCGGCAATCCCGAGCCCGGGCACCGGGCCGGGGCCGGGGCCGACGACGATGACCCTCATAGGAAACCGGCCCGGCGCCACATCCGTCGACTGAGTCGGCCCATCAGTCCGACCTCGTCGAAGAAGCCGGCCAGCGGACTGAAAGACTCCCGACACTTGCGCCGGAAGTGCGGGTTGGCCCGGGCCAACGGCCGCATCCGGCTGCCGTCCAGTCCGGCGCGGTTGTACTGGATCGGCAGCGTGAACAGCATCCGGTAGAAGGGCCCGCCTGCCCCGTGCAGGTTGGCCACCAGCACCCTCCGGTACCACGGCATCGCCGGAGCAGCCTTGCGCAGGCCGGCGCGGGCGAACTGGATGTGCCGAGCTTCCTCGGTGACGTGAATCCGCATCAGCCGTTGCACGATCGGCTGCAGGTCGGGGTCGTCGAGAATCTGGCGCTGCAACGAGTCGAAGATCTCCTCGCCCACCAGAGCGGCCATCCACAGCACCGGCCCGCGGAAGGTGAACGGCAGCGCGTTGATGATCATGCGCTGGTAGAGCCGGGGCCGGACCGGAATTCCACCGACGCGATCGATGGCCTTGCCGAACATCACCATGTGCCGGGTCTCGTCGCCGAGTTCGGTAAGCATGTAGTGGGTGTACTTCGAGGTCGGATTGGTGTGCATGATGCCCCGCAGCAGTGCCTGGTTCAGGATGTTCTCGAACCAGATGCCCGCCGAGAGCATGTTGACCAACTGCTGCCGGGACAACTCGCGCTGCTGCTGGGCGGTCATCGCGTCCCACTCCGGGGTGCCGTACAGCGTCACCATCTGCGGGGGGAGAAAGAACTTGTCCGGGTCCAGGGGCGCGTCCCAGTCGATGTCGACGATCGGGGCATAGGACTTCTTGACCGACCCGGCGAGCAGACGCTCCGAGAATTCCTCCCGAGTGGGCTTCCGCGCGGAGTCGGCGGGCGAGATCGAGGTTGTCATCTCAGCAGCACCTTTCATCGGCGTGTGCTGCGAAGGTAAGTCGCCGGCGAGGGGTTGTCAATACCCGCGGTACCGGATACTTCAGGTGTCGCCTCGATACCGCGGGCGATCGTGGCCGGCATCGCGCGGCTGTGGAAGCATCGGGGCATGACCTCACTGCGGTACCGGACCATGGACAGCCCCGTCGGGCCGCTCACCCTGGCAGGAACCGGCTCAACGTTGTTCCACCTGCGGATGACCGACCAGACCCACGAACCTGACCGGTCGGGATGGCAGCCCGCCGGCCCCG
>JBFYOR010000325.1:0-7646 GCA_041303695.1 Mycobacterium sp.
CCTCGGTGATGGCGACCTACCTGTCCCATGACTGGGGCCGGGACTGGGGCTCGCTACGCAAGTTCGAGACCGTCGTCGACGCCTCTCCGGCCGAGCTCGAGTTGGGCAGCGCGACGCGCAGTGGGCTGTGGTCGCCGGGACGGATCCGGATCAAGGCGTAGGGAGTTGTCCCCAACCCCGGGTTGATCCACACATTCGGATTCTCCGGTGGTTTGGGTCGTAGCCGGGGCGTAGCTTTTCGAACATGAGTTCGATCACTGATGTGTTCGCCGGGCTGGACGCGGCCCTGGCAGCGCTGGATGCGGTGGACTGGGACGGCCTGTCGCTGACGGAGCTGTTCGAGGGGATGTCGCGGTTGGAGACCGCGCGCCGCCGCGCCGCGGCGCGCGCCTGCGATACCGCGGCGGCGGTGGACCGTCGCGGCGACCAGGCGCTGGATGGGATCAGCCATCGGATCATCGCCGACGTGTTGCGGGTCAGTCCCGGCGAGGCCCGCCGTCGTATCCGGGACGCCAACCAGTTGGCGCCGCGCACCACGCTGACCGGCCAGCCGGTCACCGCGGAATTGGCGGCCACGGCGGCTCCCTGGAATGCCGGACTGCTCGACGGTGAGCACCTGCGAGTCATCCAGCGGTTCATCCGCGAGCTGCCCGGCCACGTCGCGCCCGTCACCGCAACCCAGGCCGAAGCATTCCTCGCCGAGCAGGCCGCGCTACTGCGGCCCGACCAGCTGGAGAAAGTAGCCGGGCAACTGGCCCTGCGACTCAACCCCGACGGAAACTTCTCCGACGCCGACCGGGCCCGCAAACGCGGGTTCACCTGGTGCGGGGCACAGGGGCCGGACGGGATGAGCGTTGCGAAGTTGATCGCGACGCCGGAGTTGCGCGCCATGATCGAAGCCTGGATGGCCAAGTTCGCCGCCCCTGGGATCTGCAACCCTGACGACCAAAGCCCCACCCTCACCGATGAACCCAGCCCGGACGTCGTGGACCGGGATGCCCGCAGCCATGCGCAGCGGCAGCACGACGGGCTTGCCGCGCTGGTGCGCGGACAACTCGGCGACCCGAAACTCGGCCAGCACAACGGATTACCGGTGACGGTCATCGTCTCGGCGACACTGGAGCAACTGCAGACCGGCGCTGGGGTCGCCGTGACCGGTGGCGGAAGCCTGCTGCCGATGCGCGATCTGATTCGGATGGCCTCACACGCATGGCATTACCTGTGCGTCTTCGATACCCACACCGAACGTCCGCTCTATCTGGGGCGGTCCAAGCGCATCGCCTCCGCCGACCAGAGAATTGTCCTGCACAACAAAGACCGTGGCTGTACGGCTCCCGGTTGTGATATTCCCGGCTACTTCGCGGAGGTCCACCACCTCCACGAGTGGGCCGACGGCGGCCTGACCAATGTGGACGAGCTCACCTTCGGCTGTAAACAGGACCACAAGAAGATCAAGCCGGGCGGCTGGCGAACCCGTAAGCGCAAAGACGGCCGAACGGAATGGCTGCCACCGCCGCACCTACCGATTCCCGGCGGCACCAACACCTATCACCATCCCGAGCGGATGCTGCCCGAGGACGACGAATGACGTTCTACCGCCTACAGTCCGGCCTCCGCGGGCTGCGGCGCAGGCTGCACGGTGATGATCGGATCACCCGCAGCGATCGCGCCGACGCCCGCCATCTCGACGCCGCCGAACTTGCGGGCGTTGAGCACCACGATCGGGGTGATCAACGGATAGCCGGCCTTCTCGATCACGTCCCGATCAAAGGTCACCAGTGGCGTTCCCGCTTCCACCCGATCACCCTTGGCGACATGGACATCGAACCCCTCGCCCTTGAGCTTCACCGTGTCCAGGCCGACGTGGATGAGCACTTCCACCCCGGTGTCGAGCAGGATGCCGTAGGCATGCCCGGTTGGCTGAGCGGCGATCACCGTGCCCGCCCCCGGCGCGTAGGCGGTGTTACCGGAGGGCTCGATGGCGATACCCGGGCCCATGATGCCCTTGCCGAATACCGGGTCCGGCACGTCGCTCAGCGCGATGACGGTGCCGGCCAACGGCGACACGATCTCGGTGGTGACGCCGACATCACCGGCGGCCTTGGTGGCGGCGGCGGCGACCAGGGTGTCAGGGCTGGCCTCACCCATCGGGCCTTCCAGGTCGGCGACCGACACCCCTGCCGCGGCCGCTGCAGCGGCCTGCTCGGGAGTGCGGTAGCCCGACAGGATCACCAGGATCATCGAGGTGAGGAAGGCCGCGAGGATCGCCACCGCGTATAGGCCCATATTGCTGAACGCCGGGATGGTCAGCAGCGAGGTGAAGACGAAGGCCTTCGTGGTCACACCCCCGCCGAGACCGATGATCACGCCGCCGACCAGGCAGCCTGCGAGCAATCGTGGGTAGATTCGCTTGAACCGCAAATGGATTCCGTACAGCGACGGCTCCGAGATGCCGCCGAGCAGACCGGCCGCCAAGCCACCCATGGCGGTCTGGCGCATCTGCTTGTCCTTCTCACGCCAGGCCAGGAACAGCACACCGGCAGTGGCGCCGAAGCAGGCGAAGTTCCACGCACCCATCGGGCCCTGGATGAAGTCGTATCCCAGGGTTTGGATGTTCACCAGCATGATCGCGTTGATCGGCCAGTGCAGGCCCAGCGGCACCATGAACGGGTAGGCCAACGGGATGAGGATCGCGAAGATCAGCGGCGAGAAATCGTTGACGGACTTCAGGAATCCGCCGAGAGCCGCACCGGTGTAGACGCCGATCGGACCGATCAGGAACGCCGTCAGCGGGATCATCACCAGCATCGAGAGGAACGGCACGAAGATCAACTGGACGTTCTCCGGAATGACCCGTTTCAGGAATTTGTACAACAGCCCCAGTACCGCGGCCATCAACAGTGGCGGGAAGACCTGCGAGCTGTAGTTGAAGATCGTCAGCGGCAATCCGAGGACCTGCACGACGTCGACTTGGGAGCCGAACACGGCCTTGGGCTCGGTGAAGTCCTTCAGCGCGGCGAAACCGGGCAGCATGACCACGGCCATGATGGCGAACCCGACCCACGGATCGGCGCCCAACTTCTTCGCGGCGTTATAGGCGACCATCAGCGGCAGAAACACGAAAACGCCCTGCCAGCACAGGTTGATGAACTGCCAGGTCGGCGACAGTTGGCTGGCCTCGCGCGGGTCGGCCCAGTTGGGAATGACGCCCAGCGTGCTCATCAGGGCCATGAAGGTGATGAACAGCGACGCACCGAGCAGCGCGCCGAGGATCGGGCGGAACGAGTCGGAGAGGAACTCGAAGAACCCGTCGAGCCAGGCGAACTTCCCGCGCGGGCCCTTGGCGCGGGCGGCGGCCTTGATGGCGGCGGCGTCGTCCCCGCCGCCCCCTCCGGCCATTCCGGGCAACGCCTTGATCTGGTTGTAGACCGTCTGCACGCCACCGCCGATCACCACCTGATAGCGGTCACCGGCCTGCGGCACCGCGCCCAGGACGCCGGAGACCGACTCGAGATCGGGCTGGGCGACGGCCGAGGCGTCGCGGAGCTGGAACCGCAGCCGGGTGGCGCAGTGCGAGAGGCTCTCGATATTGGCTGCACCGCCGAGCTTGTTGACGATCTCGGCGGCTGTGTTCGTAGACATAGATGCGGATGCTATCGACGTTGCGGTCTCACGGGAGCCGATTCAGGGTGCGGGCGGCGGCTGAACTGCGGCGGTGCGCAATCGTTCCGGCGTCAGCGACCACACCGTCTGCTCGCTCTTCGAATCCACCCGCGCGCAGTACGCGCCGGTCCCGTTCGAGTCGACCGCCGCCGCACCGAGGACCGCGCAGTCGGCGCCCATCACCACCACCGGCAGGTCCATCCGGGCCGAGGTCGCCGGCGGTGGCGCGGGTTTCGTGCCGGACTGTGACCGGACTGCAGCGGTCCGATTGTGCGACACCAGCACCATCGTCCCGCCGGCCACTCCCCCGATCAGGGAGACACCCAGGATCGCGGCGACCCAGCGGCGCCGGAACCACGGCCGGGATCCGGCCTTGCGGTGCCGCGCGGAGCCCCCGGCCGACGGGATCAGCGCGTCCTGCATCGCCTGGGCGAAGTCGCGGCAGCGGGTGAAGCGGTCAGCCGGATCCTTGGCCAGCGCCCTGGCGAAGACCGGACCGAATGCGGACAGATCGGACCGGTCGAGGGACGGCGGCGCGGCGCTGAGGTGCTTGCTGATCACCACCGCCGGGTTGCTGCTGGTGAACGGCGCTGCGCCGGTAAGCAAGTGAAAGGCGGTCGCGGCCAGCGCATACTGGTCGGCGCGGCCGTCGATCTGCTCGCCTTTGAGCTGCTCCGGCGCGGCGTAGGTGACCGTGCCGACCGTCATCTCCGCGCCGGTGAGATTGCTGGATTGGTCGATCCACCGGGCGACCCCGAAATCGGCGAGCATCACCCGGTTGTCACCCGATGCCGGCAGCCCCAACAGGATATTGGCCGGCTTGATATCGCGGTGCATCAGTTTGCGACTGTGGGCGTAGTCCAGTGCGTCCGCGACGGCGGTGACGATGCGGGCCACCTCGGCGGCGGGGATTCCGTTGGGGTACTGATCTTCCAGCAGGCGACCGGCGTCGATTCCGTCGACGAACTCCATCGCGATCCACAGCTTGTCGTCACTCTCGCCACGGTCGTAGATGGTCACAATGTTCGGGTGCCGAAGTGTCGCGACCATCTCGGCTTCCTGGCCGAACCGCTGGCGGTACTCCTCGTCGTGGCTGACCGAGTTGCCGAGAACCTTCAGGGCGTCGCGCCGGGGTAGCCGCGGATGCTGGGCCAGGTACACCTCCCCCATACCTCCCGCGCCGAGGATGCGAAGAATGGTGTAACCGGCGAACGTCTCGCCGTCGGCTAACGGCATCGGGGCGTCATCGCTACCCTGCCGGCGGGACGTTGGCCTTCAGATGCTCCAGCGCCCCGGTGGTGAGCCGGGCCAGTTCCTCGGTCTCGTCGAGATCGAGGGCGGCATCGAAAATGTCGGCCATCCGGCGGTTGGTCGCCGCCTCGACCTCGGCGTAGCGGTCCTTCTTGTCGGCACCGTCGGCGAACGGCTCCGGCCAGCCGAACATCATGGTGTAGTCCCGGCCGCCGTGCAGCATGTGCGCCTCAACCGGGGTAATGCCGGAGTTGGACAGCACATTGAAATGAACGTCGCCCCGCAGTTCCCGCAGCACGAACATCACCTGCAGCGCGCGGGCGGCGTCATCAGATGCCAGCGGCATGGCGCGCCAGCCCGCGAACATCGGCAGCCCGACAGTGGGAGTCTCGGCGATGATCTTCTCGCCCAGCTGCGCGATCCGCGCCGTCCCCTCCGCGCCCGCCAGGTAGGCGCGACCGAAGTCGCCGACCTGATCCCAGTAGACCTTCGCCGCACCGGCCGCACCACGCACCGCGACGCCCTCATCCCACATGGCGCAGACGAAGTTCGGCTCGAATATCGCGAAGACCGACGCCACGGTGGTCCCAGTCGCCTCACCCAGCACACCACCGCGTCCGGCGACGTATCCCGCGAACGGGTTCTGGTAACCGGCCGCGATACTGCCCGCGAAAGTCTCCGGGTGCAGCATGAAAATGCCGAGGGCCTCGCCCATCGCCGCACCGGCCTGGCCGACGGCGTGCTTCATCCGTGCGTCGCTCATGGGCGAACTCCTCCGGGTCTGGCCGGCCACCTGGTGCCACCGGCAGGTGCGATCCTACGGACTGCGCTGGTGCTCAGTCCGGGTAGTCCATCGGTACGCCGAGTGTGGTGAGCGTCATCGCCAGCGCATCGTATTGGCCGACCAGTGTCACGAATTCGATCAGCTGACGACGGTCCAGGAACCCACTCAGCCGCCGCCAGCTCACGTCGGACAGCGCGCGGCTGGTGACGAGTTCATCGACGCCGGCCAACAGCACCTGCTGACGCCAGGACAGTCCGCCGGAGTTCGGCCAGTTGAAGATATCGGCCTGGGTGTCGGCATCGACGCCACTGGTGAGGCCAATTCGGCGGAGCTGCTGGAGTTCGTACTCTCACCCACGAAGGTGGCCCACACGCAGGATGGCCAGCTCGGTGTCGGCCCCCGGCAGCAGGCCCCGGCGCAGCAGCACGCCGGCGAACGGCGCCCAGGCCCAGAACAGCCGCCGATGCTGGGCCAGCACGGTGAACAGGTGGAACTCCGGGACACCCCAGACCCGCGCGGCAAGCCGGCAGAACAGCCAGCCGAACCATCCCAGCTCGCGGCGGTCTCCCGGGGGAACACGGCAGGGAAGCGCCGGGACTGCCGACGGCGGAGCCGGATCGGATCGAGTGGCCGGGAGATCGTTCGAGGGACCCAGTGGTTCGCACGATGCCATCCACCGATCCTAGGGACGCCGGCACTTGCCCGGCTTCTCGGCTCGTCAGCCGCCCAGTAGCCGCCCGGACACGGCGATCGCCAGCCGCCTGGGTAGCACCCTGGTGACCACCCTGGAGACGAAGGCATTGGCCACACCGTCGACGAAGCTCGGTTTGCGCCGCGCCAGTACCCGGATCGTGTGCGCGACGACCTGCTCCGGGGTGCGGGTGAAGGCCTTCGCCGCCGCGCCCGACGCGGCCCCGGCAGCGGCCTCGCCGGCCAGTTCAAAGAATGGGGTGTCGGTCAGTCCCGGGCACACCGCCAGCACCCGGATGCCGTTCTTGCGCTCCTCGGCCCAGACTGCCTCGGTGAAGGACAGCACGAAGGCCTTCGTCGCACCGTAGACGGCCATCTTCGGCAGCGGTTGGAATGCCGCGGTGGAGGCGATGTTGATGACCGCCCCCGCACCGCGGGCCCGCATCTGCGGCAGGTAGCGGGCGGTGGCGCCGACCATCGTCCGGCAGTTGAGTCCGACCTCGTCCTCGAGGCGCTGCGGGTCGGCATCGGCCACATCGCCGTGCGTTCCGAAGCCGGCATTGTTGACCAGCACCCCGACCTGCAGGCCCAACTCGTTCGTCCGTCGCCACAGCTCGGCGGCGGCGGTCGGCTCCGAGAGGTCCATCGCGATCACGGTGACGGCCACGCCGTGGGCTTCGCGCAGCCGCGCGGCCAGCTCATCGAGGCGGTCCGCACTGCGGGCCACCACGACAAGATCGTGGCCGCGGGCGGCAAACTGCCGGGCGAACTCCGCGCCGATCCCGGTCGACGCCCCGGTGATCAGGGTGACCGTGCGCCCATCCGCGAGTCCGTCCACGAGCGATATCGTAGAGGCCCGTCGCGGGCCGGGTATCATCGGCGATGTGCAGCATCCGCAGCGAGTCAGCGGATTCGACGCCAGCTTCCTCTCCATCGAAACCGCAACGCAGCCCCTGCAAGTGTTTTCGGTGCTGGAGTTGGATTCGACGACGATTCCGGGCGGCTACAGCTTCAACGGCCTGCGCAACGCCCTCGCGGCGCGGATCAGGGCGATCCCGGAGTTCCGGGAGAAGCTCTCGGACGCCCCGCTGACCATCGGTCATCCGGTGTGGGTCCGCGACGACGACTTCGATATCGACCGGCATCTGCACCGGATCACCCTGCCCGCAAACGGTACCCGGACTGAGCTGACCGAGGTCTGCGGCCGACTGGCCGGACTGCCACTGGATCGTCGCCGGCCACTGTGGGAGATGTGGGT
>JBFYOR010000326.1:0-12267 GCA_041303695.1 Mycobacterium sp.
CGCCGCCGGCCGGCGGCTGGAAGTGCGCGACGCCCAGATAGCTGTCCGGAGCCAGCCGGCTGTTGAGCATCACCTCACGGGCACAGGCCCGCTCGCGGCTGGCCGGCGTGGAGAAGTCGAGGAAATCGGTGGTCACCGGTTTTTTCACCTTGTAGGCGAACTCGCCGACCAGCACGACCAAGCCGGTGTGGGTCTCGGCGACCTGCGGACGAAGAGCAGCCGCGCTGTCGAACACCTCCACCCCCTCCCCGGCCCCGTGCGGCCCAGCCCATCGTGCACCGCAACCACCCCCATCGCCGAGGGTACAAAGCCACCGGATCGACCGACGGGTGATCACGGCAGCGAGACGGGCCTTCGTGCCCTATCGCGCGCGGCGCGGACGTGGTCAGATCAGATCGGGGCGGGATGTTCCCTGGGGAGGGTGGAGACGATGACCCGAGCAATCCGCCGGCAACAACCGCGCAAGGTGTTCCGTGACCGTCGCGAGGCCGGCCAGGTGCTGGCCGGGCTGCTGTCGGCGTACCGCGGCAAACCAAACGTGATCGTGCTGGGCTTGGCCCGGGGCGGACTGCCGGTGGCCTATGAGGTGGCCCGGTCGCTGGGCGCCCCACTGGATGCGTTCATCGTCCGCAAGCTCGGCGCACCCGGGCACGAGGAGTTCGCGGTCGGGGCGCTGGCCAGCGGCGGACGGGTGGTCGTCAACGACGACGTGCTGCGGGGACTGAACATTTCACCGGCGCAACTGCGCGAGATCGCTGAGCGCGAGGCCCAGGAGTTGGTGCGCCGGGAAGCCGCCTACCGCGGCGGGCGTCCGCCGCTGGACGTCACCGGAAAGACGGTGATCCTGGTCGACGACGGCCTGGCCACCGGATCGTCCATGCTGGCCGCGGTGCAGGCACTGCGTGAGTCCGAACCCGCGGAGATCGTGGTCGCGGTACCCGCCGCCCCGGAGTCCACCTGTCGGGAGTTCGCCGGCATCGTCGAGGACGTGGTCTGCGCATCGATGCCGACGCCGTTCCTGGCGGTCGGTGAATCCTTCTGGGATTTCACCCAGGTCACCGATGACGAGGTCCGGGATCTACTGGCCGCGCCCACCACCGGCGCGCCGCCCGCCGACGCACAACCCGGCCCGGCCGAACTGGTGGCCCGAGCGGCCATCGACGCCCCGGGCGGGGTGCCGCCGGCCGACGTACTCGAGGACCTGATCGGCGACGCCCGGGTGGTGTTGATCGGCGAGAGCTCGCACGGTACCCACGAGTTCTACGCGGCGCGCGCCGAGATCACCAAATGGCTCATCACCGAGAAGGGCTTCAATGCCGTTGCCGCCGAAGCGGATTGGCCGGATGCCTACCGGGTCAACCGGTACGTTCGCGGGCTCGGCGACGACAGCTCGCCCGAGGAGGCGCTGCGCGGTTTCGAGCGGTTCCCGGCGTGGATGTGGCGTAACACCGTGGTGCAGGACTTCGTCGGCTGGCTGCGCTGGCACAACGGCCGGTGCGCCGCCGAAGACCGTCGGCAGACCGGGTTTTACGGGCTGGATCTCTACAGCCTGCACCGGTCGATGCAGGAGGTCGTCGGCTACCTCGAGGGCGTCGACCCCAGGGCCGCGACCCGCGCACGGAACCGATACGCCTGCTTCGACCATTCCGCCGGCGACGACGGCCAGGCCTACGGTTACGCGGCGGCGTTCGGCGCCGGGCCCAGCTGTGAGCGTCAGGCCGTCGAGCAGTTGGTGGAACTACAGCGCAATGCGCTGGATTACCTGAGCCGGGACGGCGAACTGGCCGAAGACGAACTGTTCTACGCCCAGCAGAACGCGGTGACGGTCCGCAATGCGGAGGCCTACTACCGCAGCATGTTCGCCGGCCGGGTCACCTCGTGGAACATGCGCGACAAGCACATGGCACAGACCCTGAGCGCACTGATCGACCACCTCGACCGCGCGGGTGGACCTGAGCCCGCCCGGATCGTGGTGTGGGCGCACAATTCCCACGTCGGCGACGCCCGCGCGACCGAAGTCTGCGCCGACGGCCAGCTGACGATCGGCCAGCTGACCCGCGAGCAGTACGGCGCGCAGTGCCGGCTGATCGGGTTCTCCACCTACTCCGGCACCGTCACCGCGGCCAGCGACTGGGGCGGTGTGGCCGAATGCAAGCAGGTTCGTCCGGCACTGGCCGGCAGCATCGAGGAACTACTGCACGAGACCGGCAGGGGCGAGTTCTTCGTCGCGATGCACGACGGCTCCCCGGCCGCCCATGCACTGGAGGTGGTCCGACTGGGCCGCGCCATCGGAGTGATCTACCGGCCGGAGACCGAGCGGCAGAGCCATTACTTCCATGTGCGCCCGTCCGATCAATTCGATGCGATGATCCACATCGACTCCACGCGCGCACTTCAGCCGCTGGAGGCCACCAGCGTGTGGGTCGCCGGGCAGAATCCGGAGACCTACCCGAGCGGTCTGTGAGCGAAAGGCCCATGAGTAAGTCGGTGACCGGCCATCGCATCGTCACGCTGTGCATGAATCCTGCCCTCGATATCACCACGAGTACCGGGGCTGTCCGCCCGACCGACAAGCTGCGGTGTTCCCCAGCCCGCTACGACCCGGGCGGGGGCGGCATCAACGTCGCCCACGTGGCCCAGGTGCTGGGCGCACCGTCGACCGCGGTGTTCCCGGCAGGGGGACCGGCCGGGGAGCTGGTGCACAATCTACTGGTCGCCGAAGGCCTTGTGGTGCATAGGGTTCCGATCGGCGGATCGACCCGGGAAAGCTTCACCGTCGATGAGCTCAGCACCCAGCGGCAGTACCGGTTCGTGCTGCCGGGACCGGAGCTGACGGTGGCCGAACAGACCGAGTGCCTGCTGCAGGTGCGCCGGGCGGCGGCGCGCGCGTCACTCGTGGTGGCCAGCGGCAGCCTGCCTCCCGGCGTGCCCGGGGATTTCTATCAGCAGGTCGCCAACGTGTGTGCCGATATCGGCGCGATGTTCCTGCTGGACACCTCCGGTGCGGGCCTGCGGAGTGTCAACGCCGGGGTGTTCCTGCTCAAGCCCAGCCTGCGGGAACTACGCGAGTGCGTCGGGCGCGAGTTGACGGCCGAGGCCGAACAGATCGACGCCGCCGGTGAGCTCATCAACCGGGGCGCGGCCGAATGCGTGCTGGTGTCGCTCGGCGCCCACGGCGCACTGCTGGTCACCCATGACCGCGCGCACCGGTTCGCCCCGGTGAGCGTGCCGCCGGGCAGCGGGGTCGGGGCCGGCGACGCCATGGTGGCCGGGGTCGCCGTCGGCCTGACCCGGGGCTGGCCACTGACCGAGGCGGTCCGACTGGGTGTGGCCGCCGGGGCGGCGACGCTGTTGACACCGGGGACCGCACCGTGCACCCGCGAGGACACCGAACGACTGTTCGCCCAGACCGAGGCGGCGACCGCCATCGACGTGTTCGCCGGTTGAGGCGCAGAATGGCCTGATGGCGCACTCCTTCACACCGCCGTCGATCGTGGTCGGCGTGGACGGGTCGCGGGCCGCGGTGCGCGCCGCGCTGTGGGCCGTCGACGAAGCAGTCGGTCGCGGCCTGCCGCTGCGCCTGGTCGCGGCCGCCGAGCCGGGGACGGACGCGGCGGCAGCCGAAGCCGCCGTGCGCGCCGCCGCCGCGGCCGTCGCATCCTCGGGCGCCACGGAGTCACCCGAGGTGACCACGGCGGTCATTGCCGGCCCTGCACTGGCCGCCCTGCTGGAGGCTGCCCGCACCGCGGCGATGATCTGCGTCGGCGCCTTGGGGCTCCGGCATTTCGAGCGCGGGCGGGTCGGCTCGACGGCCGGCGCACTGATCGGCGCGGCGCACTGCCCGGTCGCTGTGGTGCGCGGCGCGGCGGCTCCGTCGGGATGGGTGGTCGCCGAACTGGACCAGACCCCGGACAGCGCCGCGGTGCTGCAGTCCGCCGTCGAGGAGGCGCGACTGCGTCGCTGCCCGCTGCGGGTGCTGGGCACCTGGCAGTCCGGCGACCACGACGTCCATACCGCCGCCGAGACCGATCGGGTGGTCCGGGCCAATCTCGACCGGCGTCTGGAGACCTGGAAACACCGCTACCCCGACCTGGACGTGCAGCCGGTCGCCGTCCGGGGTGGCGGGCTGGGCTACCTGACCGATCACGCCGCATCGATCCAGCTGGTGGTGATCGGCGCCCGCAACACCGCCGGTCTCGGCGAACTGTTCGGACCGGCCGGGTTGGCCGCACTGCACGACACCCACTGTTCGGTCCTCGTCGTCGACCCCCAGCGCCTGCTCTGAGAGGCGGTTAGGGTGGCAGCCATGGTCACGGTCTTTCTCGTTGACGACCACGAGGTGGTTCGCCGGGGCCTCATCGACCTGTTGAGCGCGGACCCCGAACTCGAGGTGATCGGCGAGGCCGGCTCGGTTGCGCAGGCGATGGCCCAGATTCCCGCACTGAACCCCGATGTCGCGGTGCTCGACGTGCGGCTTCCGGACGGCAACGGGATCGAACTGTGCCGCGACCTGCTGTCGCGGATGCCTGACCTGCGCTGTCTGATGCTGACGTCGTTCACCTCCGACGAGGCGATGCTCGACGCGATCCTGGCCGGCGCCAGCGGCTATGTGGTCAAGGACATCAAGGGCATGGAACTTGCCCAGGCCATCAAGGACGTCGGTGCGGGCCGCTCATTGCTGGACAATCGCGCCGCGGCGGCGCTGATGGCCAAGTTGCGGGGCGCGGCGGAGCGCTCGGACCCGCTGTCCGGGCTGACCGAGCAGGAGCGGGTTCTGCTGAGCCTGCTCGGTGAGGGACTGACCAACAAGCAGATCGCCGCCCGGATGTTCCTGGCGGAGAAGACGGTCAAGAACTACGTCTCACGGCTGCTGGCCAAGCTCGGCATGGAGCGGCGGACCCAGGCGGCGGTGTTCGTCTCCAAACTGGACCAGCAACACCGCCGGGACGGCTGATGCCGGATACCGGCCCAACCCCGGACAGCACGGGTTCGCCACCGCTGCGCGACACCCTCTCGCAGCTGCGGCTGCGGGAGTTGCTGATCGAGGTCCAGGACCGGGTCGATCAGATCGTCAAGGGCCGGGACCGCCTCGACGGCCTGGTCGAGGCCATGCTGGTGGTGACCTCCGGACTCGACCTCGACACCACCCTGCAGACCATCGTGCGCACCGCCACCAACCTGGTGGACGCCCGGTACGGGGCGCTGGGGGTCCGCGGTGCCGGTGCCGCCGGCGAGGAGATCATCGAATTCGTGGTGAACGGTATCGATGACGCCACCCGCGCGCAGATCGGTCCGCCGCCGTCGGGCCGCGGGGTGCTCGGTGTGCTGCTCGACGATCCCAAGCCGATCCGTCTCGACGACATCCGGCTGCACCCGGACTCGGTGGGCTTTCCCGCCAACCATCCGCCGATGAGCACGTTCCTCGGTGTTCCGGTGCGGATCCGCGACGAGATCTACGGCAATCTCTACCTAACCGAGAAGGCCGGCGGTCAGCCGTTCAGCGAGGACGACGAGGTGCTGGTGGAGGCGCTGGCCGCCGCCGCCGGCATCGCGATCGCCAATGCCCGCCTCTACGCCCAGGCCCGGGCGCGGCAGTCCTGGATCGAGGCGACCCGCGATATCGCCACCGAACTGCTCGGCGGGGCCGATCCGGCCCGGGTGTTCCGGCTGATCGCCGATGAGACACTGCGGCTGACCGATGCCGAGGCAGTGGTCGTGGCAGTTCCGCTGGACACCGAAGCCGCGGAGGCCGCTGGGCTCAACTGGGCAGCCGGCGTCGATGAACTGGTGGTCGTCGAGACCGCCGGCGCGGCCATCGCAGCCGGGTCGATCAGCGTGCCGCACACCGAGATCGGTGCGGCGTTCACCGCGCGCGCACCGCGGCGGGTCGCGGCGCTGGACATCGCGGAGCCGCTGATGGCTGACGCCGGACCCGCGCTGGTGCTGCCGCTGCGGACCACCGAGTCGGTGGCCGGGGTGGTGGTGGCGTTGCGGCGGCGCGGGGCGCGGGAGTTCACCTCCGAACAGCTGGCCATGACCGCTGCCTTCACCGACCAGGCGACGGTGGCTTGGCAGCTGGCCAACACCCAGCGCCGGATGCGGGAGTTGGACGTCGTCTCCGACCGGGAGCGGATCGCACGCGATCTGCACGACCACGTCATCCAGCGACTGTTCGCGGTGGGTCTGTCGCTGCAGGGCGCCATCCCCAGGGCCCGTTCGGCGGATGTTCAGCAGCGCCTGACCGATATCGTCGACGAGCTGCAGGGCGTCATCCAGGACATCCGAACCACGATCTTCGACCTGCACGGCGGTTCGTCGGGATCCACCCGACTGCGGCAGCGATTGGATGAGGCCGTTGCCGCGTTCGCCGGGCAGGGCCTGCGCACCAGCGTGCACTTCGTCGGGCCGCTGTCGGTGGTGGACCAGACACTGGCCGACCACGCCGAAGCCGTGGTGCGCGAGGCCGTCAGCAATGCGGTGCGGCACTCCGGCGCTCACACCCTGGCCGTCAACGTCCGAGTCGAGGACGAACTGAGCATCGAAGTGATCGACGACGGCTGCGGGATGCCTGCCCACGTCACCGCCAGCGGGCTGAACAACCTGCGCGCCCGCGCCGAGGAGGTCGGCGGGACCATGACCGTGACCGACGCGCCGGGCGGCGGAACCGTGCTGCGCTGGAGTGCGGCGCTGCCCTGAGCCCAGCCGGCTGGCGCGCGGCTCCTCAGCCGGCTGGCGCCGTCATCGTCACCGCGCGACGATCACCGGCATCCGGGCGGAGTGGATCACCGAGGTGCTCACCGAGCCCAGCAGCATCCCGGCGAAGCCGCCCCGGCCGCGACTGCCCACCACCAGAAGCTGCGCCGACTCGGCCTGCTCGAGCAACTGGTGCGCCGGACGGTCGGCGACGACCACCCGCCGCACCAGCACGTCGGGATAGCGCTCCTGCCAGCCTGCCAGACGCTCACTGAGGGTCGTCTCTCCCAATGCCTGCAGTTGCGACCAGTCAACACCGGGGAACTCGAACACCCCGGAGTCACTCCAGGCGTGCACGGCCACCAGGTCGACACCGCGGAACGAAGCCTGCTCGAAGGCGATCGCCACGGCACGATCCGACGCCGGCGAGCCGTCCACGCCGACCACGACCGGCGCCTGCGACGGATGCGGCATCAACGGATCCGCATCGTGAATGATCGCGACCGGGCATTTCGCATGATGGGCCAGTCCGGTGCTGATGGATCCCAGCAGTCCGCGGGCGAACGCGCCGCGCCCTCGGGAACCCACCACCACCAGCTGGGCCCCGGTCGACAGATCGGCCAGCACCGGAACCGACGGTCCGGCGACCATCTCGGTGGTCACCTCGACCCGGGCGCCTTTGGTGGCCTCCTCAACTGTCTTGAGGGCGGCGTCGAGCAGAGTGCGCCCCTCCTCCTCCTGCCACTGCAGATAGCCCGGCGGCATCGGAACCTCCGGGAAGGCCATCACGGCCGGCGGGGTCAGAACGTGAACGAGTTTCAGGGCGGTGCCGCGCAGGGCCGCGTCGCGCGCAGCCCAGTCGACGGCGACCTTGGACGCTGACGAGCCGTCAACACCAACGATGACCGGTGCAGTGCTTGCCGCAGTGGACATTTCGCTCCTTCTCCTCGCGCCTCGCCAGTTTAGGGCCTGGGGGCCCCGACCGTCAGGGGCCTTGGTCCCTTCCGCGCGGCCAGAATGCCCTGTTCGACCTTAGACGTGCCGGACTCCAACACCGGCGTGGCCTATCGTCAAACCTCATGGTGAGCGAGCACCCGTTCGGCGGACAGTCCGGTGCCGTCGATGCCGGTCAGCGGGTGCGGATCGATCCGCGTTTCCACGACGCCGTCCTGTTCGACCTCGACGGAGTCATCACCGACACCGCCTCGCTGCACGCGGCGGCCTGGGCCGAGATGTTCGACGAGTATCTGGCCGGCCGTCCGGACACGCCGGCCGAGAACCACGATCCGTTCACCGCGGCCGACTACCGCCATTTCATCGACGGTAAGCCGCGCTACGACGGGGTGCGCGATTTCCTGGCATCCCGTGGCGTCGCCCTGCCCTGGGGTGGCGCCGCCGACACCGCCTCGATGGCGACCGTCTGCGGGCTCGGCAACCGCAAACAGGCACTGTTCGCCGCGGCGATCGCCACCGGGGTGCCGGTTTTCGAGTCCACCGTCGCGCTGGTGCGCCGGCTGATCGCAACGGGCGTGCGGGTGGCGGTGTTCTCTGCCAGCCGCAACTGCGCGACCGTGCTGCAGACGGCGGGTATCGCGGAGTTGTTCGAGGCCCGGATCGACGGCGTGGTCGCCGACCAACTCGACCTGCCCGGAAAGCCGGACCCGGCGATGCTGCTGGAGGCCGCGCGCCGGCTCGGGGTGCGGCCGGGGCGCACGGTGGTGGTGGAGGACTCCGAGGCCGGGGTGACGGCCGGGCGGGCCGGTGGCTTCGGTCTGGTGATCGGCGTCGACCGCAGCGGTGACGCCGCCGCCGGGCTGCGCGAGTGCGGGGCCGATGTGGTGGTCGGCGATCTCGCCGAGGTGCTGGTGCGCGCCATCGACCGGCGGATGTCCACCCTGCCGGATGCGCTGTCCTCCTTCGGTCAGCTGGCCGGGGTGGTGGGGGCGCGCCGACCGGCCATCTTCTTCGACTTCGACGGCACGTTGTCCGAGATCGTCGACCAACCCGATGCCGCGGCACTGGTACCCGGGGCCGCCGCAGCGCTGCAGTCGCTGGCCGCGCTGTATCCGGTGGCCGTGCTCTCCGGCCGCGGCCTTGATGACATCCGGGCCCGCGTCGGCCTACCCGGCCTGTGGTACGCCGGCAGCCACGGATTCGAGATGGTCGGGCCGGACGGCAGCTATCACCGCAACGAGACCGCCGCCGAGGCGATCGGGGTCCTGGCGGAGGCGGCCGCCGAACTCACCCGGCAGTTGGCGTCGATTCCCGGGGTGGCGGTGGAACACAAGCGCTACGCGGTCGCGGTGCATTACCGCAACGCCGGCCCCGACGCCGCGACCATCGTGACCGCAGCGGTGCACGACGTCGGCAGCCGAAGCGGCCTCAAGGTCACATCGGGCCGCAAGGTCGTCGAATTGCGGCCGAATCTGGATTGGGACAAGGGCAGGACGTTGCAGTGGATCGTCGATCAGGTGGCCGGCGAGGAGCCGCTGCTGCCGATCTTCGTCGGCGATGACCTGACCGACGAGGACGGATTCGATTCGGTCCTGCACGACGGGATCGGGATCGTCGTGCGCCACCTCGAGGACGGCGACCGGGCCACGGCTGCCCGGTTCAGTCTCGACGATCCCGCCCGGGTGCGGGAGTTCATCGAGCGACTGGTCGAGCAGTGCGATATCGATCGCCAAATGATGTCCAGCCCATGGTCGTTCACCTTCGGCGGCTACCTGCCCGAGCAGGAACGGCTGCGCGAGGCGCTGTGCACGGTAGGCGACGGCTACCGGGCCACCCGAGGCTGCGCCCCGGAAGCGGACGCCGGGCCCTTCCACTACCCCGGCACCTATGGCGCCGGGCTCTACAACCGGCTCACCGACGAGGTGTCCGGTGTGCGGGTGGAGAACGAGAGCCTGGTCAACCTGCCGAACTGGCTGTCGCTGAAGTTCCGCGTCGATGGTGGCGACTGGTTCGACGTCGACACCGCGGAGCTGCTCTCCTACCGGCAGAACATGGATCTGCGCCAAGCCGAACTGACCCGGGAGTTCCGCTTCCGCGACCCGGCCGGCCGCACCACCAGGGTGGTCCAGCGCCGCATCGCGGCCATGCACCTGGCGCATGCCTGCGCCCTGGAGACCACCCTGTGGGCCGAGGACTGGTCGGGCACCGTGGAATTCCTGTCGCTCATCGACGGCGATGTGCGCAACTCGGGGGTCGAGCGCTACCGCACGCTGTCCGATGACCACCTGGTCGCCACCTCGACGACCGAGCTCTCCGGCGACTCGGCACTGCTGGTGTGCGAGACGGTACAGTCGCGCATCCCGATCGCGGTGGCCGCCCGCACGACGGTGTGGCGCGGCGATGCGCCGCTGGACGCCGATGTGCGCTTCGTCGATGAACCGCGGCGGACCGGCCATGACCTTGCGGTACGTGTCGACGCCGGCGAGTCGGTGACCGTGGAGAAGATGGCGGTCATCTTCACCGGCCGCGACCATGCGATCTCCGAGCCCGGCGACGCCGCGGCCCGACTGCTGACCCAGCTCGGCCGCTACTGCGATCTGCGCGACGGCCACATCCGGGAGTGGGCGCACCTCTGGGAACGTTTCGACATCTCCTTCGACGACAGCCCCGACGCCCTTCGGGTGGTCCGGCTGCACATGCTGCAGTTGCTGCAGACGGTGCCCAACCGCGCCGAGGACCTCGATGCCGGACTGCCAGCCCGCGGTCTGCACGGCGAGGCCTACCGGGGCCACATCTTCTGGGACGAACTGTTCGTCTTCCCGGTGCTCAACCTGCGCTCCCCGGTGACCACCCGCGCGCTGCTGCGCTACCGGTTCCGACGGCTGCCCGAAGCCCGTCGCGCCGCCGGGGAGGCCGGATATGCCGGGGCGTTGTTTCCGGGGCAGTCCGGCCGCGACGGCCGCGAGGAAAGCCAGAAGCTGCACCTGAACCCGAACTCCGGCCGGTGGAACCCCGACGCCAGCGCCCGCGCCCACCACATCGGGATCGCGGTGGCCTACAACGTGTGGCAGTACTACCAGGTGACCGGCGATCTGCGTTATCTCATCGAGAACGGTGCGGAGATGCTGGCCGAGATCGCCCGGTTCTGGGTGAGCCGGGCGGAGTTCGACGAAGCCAAGGGCCGCTACGTGATTCGCGGTGTCATCGGCCCCGACGAGTTCCACTCCGGCTATCCGGACCGGCCCTATGACGGTATCGACAACAACGCCTACACCAATGTGATGGCGGTGTGGGTGATCGTGCGGGCGCTCGACGCGCTGGACGCGCTGCCGTTGCGTAACCGGCTCGATCTGATGGAAACCCTCGGCATCCGCGGCCGCGAACTGGACCGCTGGGACGAGGTGAGCCGGCGGATGTACGTGCCGTTCCACCCAAGCCCGGGTACCGGGCCGTCGCCCGGAGGGATGGTGATCAGCCAGTTCGAGGGCTACGCCGAACTGGCGGAACTGGACTGGCACGGCCTTCGCGAGCGGCACGGCAACATCCAGCGACTCGACCGGATCCTGGAAGCCGACAATGACAGCGTCAACCGGTACAAGGCCTCCAAGCAGGCAGACGCGCTCATGCTGTTCTACCTGCTGTCGGCCGACGAGTTGCGGGAGGTGTTCGCCCGCATGGGATATCGGTTCACCCCCGAGCAGATCCCGCTGACCGTGGACTACTACGTGCACCGGACCTCGCACGGCTCGACGCTGAGCGCAGTGGTGCACGCCTGGGTGCTGGCCCGCGGCGACCGCGCACGCGCGATGCGCTACTTCCAACAGGTATTGGCCTCCGATGTCGCCGACATCCAAGGCGGCACCACCGCTGAAGGCATCCATATCGCGGCGATGGCCGGCAGCATCGACCTGCTACAGCGCTGCTTCACCGGGCTGGAGACCCGCTCGGACCGGTTGATCCTCAACCCGATGTGGCCGGAAAGCCTTGGTGCGCTTCGGATGCCGATCTACTACCGGGGTTACCGGCTGCACCTGACAGTCATCGGCCGCAGCGTCGAGATCAGCGCCGAACCCCTGGCGTGCCCCCCTATCGACGTGGAGTGCCGAGGTCGGGTTAAGACCCTGATGCCGGGAACCTCGCTGCGATTCGACTGAGCGACCCAGCACGATTCAACCCAGCACGATTCGACTAGGGCACTCAGCCGGTGCGACTGACCACATCGGCGCCGACGACGAAGGCACCGTCGTGCAGCCAGTTGGCGACCTCCGGCAGCGGGCGGCGCGGTGTCGACGGCAACGGGTCGGCATCGACCGCCGCCCACCCGGCCCGCACCAGCATCTGTGGATAGCCACTGGTGCCGAACACATCGGCCCGCACCGCGGCCCGGGTCTCGGGAATCTCGAGCGGCTCAGTCATCGGGCAGGTCGCCAACCCCATGGCGGTCGCCGACAACAGCACCAGGCTGGTGGCCTCACCGGCCCGCAGCCGGGCCAGACCGTCGTCGCTCTCGGTTCCCAGCGCGATCACGACACCACTGTCCTGCTCGGCCCGACTCTGCGGCGGCTGAGGCAGTGCGGGCCCGGCGAACACCCGCGCGGGGATCGCCGCGGACGGCTCCGG
>JBFYOR010000327.1:0-4808 GCA_041303695.1 Mycobacterium sp.
CGTGCGCCACTGCCAGAACAGCAGCGCGAGCACGGCGCTCGCGATCAGCACGTACGTGCTGCGTTCGATGGTCGCCGGCACGAACCGGGTCCACCACCGCTTGAAGGCCGGCCGCGCCATCACGCTGTGCTGCACGGCGAACAGCCCGAGCAGTGCCATATTGACCAGTAGTGCTTGGGCCGGCGGCGCGGCGATGCCGTGGTCGACGCTGCGCCCGACGACGAGGTCGCCGACGAACCCGATCGAGTACACAAAAACCGCCACGAACGCCAGGTAACTCAGAGCGCCGTAGCCGATGGTGAGAAATCGCGTCATGGTGTGACCTCCTGCGTCAGACCTGCTGATGTCCCGACCCCGTGAGCGATAACGGGATTCCTCGAATCTCGTGGCAGCAAACCGGATCATCCCGACTCGGTCGCCGAAGGCCCGATAGGGTGACGCCGTGACCGACTTCTCCTCCGGGGCGCCGGCGGTCGACGGTGGCCACATCGAACGGGGCCCTGAGCTTGTCGTCCGTCGCGCTCGAACCTCTGACGTACCCGAGATCAAGCGGCTCGTCGACACCTACGCCGGGCGCATCCTGCTGGAGAAGAACCTCGTCACGCTCTATGAGGCCGTGCAGGAGTTCTGGGTCGCCGAGGCCGCCGGCGAGGTCGTCGGCTGCGGGGCCCTGCACGTGCTGTGGTCGGACCTGGGCGAGGTGCGCACCGTGGCGGTGGACCCAGGATTCAAGGGTCACGGCATCGGACACGCGATCGTGGACCGGCTCCTGGAAGTCGCCCGGGACCTGCAGTTGCAACGGCTGTTCGTGCTGACCTTCGAGACCGAGTTCTTCAGCCGGCACGGGTTCACCGAGATCGACGGCACCCCGGTGACCGCCGAGGTGTACGAGGAGATGCGCCGGTCCTACGACATCGGCGTGGCCGAGTTCCTGGACCTGAGCTACGTCAAACCGAACATTCTGGGCAACACCCGGATGCTGCTGGTGCTGTAGCTCAGAAGTCCTCGGGCACGCCGGTGTCGTCCTCGTAATCGCCGTCGTCGTCTGCGTCTTCGGCGCCGCCGCCCCGGATCGACGCCAGGGTGGTGGCCAGTTCGTCCGGCTTGACCATGACCTCGCGCGCCTTGGAGCCCTCGGAGGGGCCAACGATGCCGCGGGTCTCCATCAGGTCCATCAGCCGTCCGGCCTTGGCGAAGCCGACCCGCAGTTTGCGCTGCAGCATCGAGGTGGAGCCGAACTGGCTGGAGACCACCAGTTCAACGGCCTGTAGCAGCACATCCATATCGTCACCGATGTCGGGGTCGACATCGGTGCGCTCCCCGGCGGGCTTGGCGGACGTGACGCCGTCGGTGTAGTCGGGCTCGGCCTGGTCCTTGCAGGACTGCACGACGGCCTGGATCTCCTCGTCGCTGATGTAGGCGCCCTGCAACCGCACCGGCTTGCTGGCACCCATCGGCAGGAACAGCCCGTCGCCCATCCCGATCAGCTTCTCCGCCCCGGGCTGGTCGAGGATGACACGGCTGTCGGTCAGCGAGGAGGTGGCGAACGCCAGCCGGGACGGCACATTGGTCTTGATCAGACCGGTGACCACGTCGACCGAGGGCCGCTGGGTGGCCAGCACCAGGTGGATGCCCGCAGCGCGGGCCTTCTGGGTGATCCGCACGATGGCCTCCTCGACGTCACGCGGGGCGGTCATCATCAGATCGGCCAGCTCGTCGACGATCGCGAGGATGTAGGGGTAGGGCCGGTACTCGCGCTTGCTGCCCAGCGGGGTGCTGATCTCCCCGGAGCGCACCTTGGCGTTGAAGTCGTCGATGTGGCGCACCCGGGAGGCCTGCATGTCCTGGTAGCGCTGCTCCATCTCTTCGACCAGCCAGGCCAGCGCTGCGGCTGCCTTCTTCGGCTGGGTGATGATGGGCGTGATCAGGTGCGGGATCCCCTCGTAGGGCGTCAGTTCCACCATCTTCGGGTCGATGAGGATCATCCGGACCTCGTCGGGGGTGGCCCGAGCCAGCAGCGACACCAGCATCGAGTTGACGAAGCTGGACTTGCCCGAGCCGGTGGAACCGGCCACCAGCAGGTGAGGCATCTTGGCCAGGTTGGCCGAGATGAAGTTGCCCTCGATGTCCTTTCCGAGACCGATCACCAGCGGGTGGTGGTCACGGCGGGTGGACGGCGCAGTCAGCACGTCGGCCAGCCGCACCATCTCCCGGTCGGTATTGGGAACCTCGATGCCGACCGCCGACTTGCCGGGGATCGGCGCCAGCATGCGCACGCTCTCGGTGGCCACCGCATAGGCGATATTGCGTTGCAGCGCAGTGATTTTCTCGACCTTCACACCCGGGCCGAGTTCGACTTCGTAGCGGGTGACGGTCGGCCCGCGGGTACAGCCGGTGACCGCGGCGTCGACCTTGAACTGCTGCAGCACCGAGGTGATGTCGTCGGCCATCTGCTCATTGGCCGCGCTGCGCCGCTTGGGTGGGTCGCCGGGGACCAACAGCTCCAGCGACGGCAGCGTGTAGGAGCCCTCCACGACGCGGTCGAGCGCTCTGGTGTCCTGCTTGGGCGCCTCCGGCTTGGCCGTTGGCTGTGGCGCCGCCGCGAGCTTCTTGCGCCGGGGCTTGATCGGCTGGGTCGCGGTGAGTGGCTCGGGGGCCGGATCATCGAGCGGGTAGTTGTCGTAGGGCGTGCCGATCGGACCCGATGCGCCCGGCCAGTCCGGCGGTTCGTCGGCGCTGTAGGCGCGGGGATCGTCGTAGTAGCCGTCGGAGAAATCATCGGCCATGGCGGCGTGGCGGCCGCCCCGGCGGTCACTGCGGGGGCCGTCCGGGCCGTCTTCGCCGTCGTCGTACTCGTCGTCGTAGTCGTAGTCGTCCGCGTAGCGACCGCGGGTTCCGAACATCGCGTACAGCGTTCCAGGCACCTCGCGAATGGTGGTTCCGGTCAAAAGCAGCACGCCGAACAGCGCCGCGAAGATCAGCAGGGGCGTCGCGATCCAGGCGGTCAGACCGTCGGACAGCGGTCCGCCGATGGCAAAGCCGACGAACCCGCCGGCCCGCTGTCGCGCGGCCGGGTCGGCCGGCGCCCCAGACCACAGGTGCCACAAGCCCAGTACCGGCAGGCCGATCATTGCCGAACCCAGCACCAGCCTGGGCCGGGCCTCCGGGTAGGGCTCGGTGCGCATCACGATCAGCGCGACCGCGGCGATCAGCAGTGGCAGCAGCACCACCGCCCCGCCGACGAAGGTTCGCAAACCCGAGTCGATCCAGGCACCGACCGGGCGGGCGGCATCGAACCAGGTGGCCGCGGCGATCACGACGGCCAGCGCGAGCAGACCCAGTGCGATGCCGTCGCGGCGGTGACCGGGCTCGATATCGCGGGCGCGGCCGACCGAACGGGCTGTCGAACCCGCTCCCCGGGCCAGCATCAGCCAGGTCGCACGCGCCGCCCGGCCGCCGGCGGCAGCGGAGACGGCCAGCACCGAGGGCGACTTCTTGGCCGGCGCCTTGCGCCGCGGCGGGGCCGGCCTGGCCGGTTGAGCAGCCCGGGCAGGGCTTTTTGACCTGGTCGTTCGCGCGCCAGGGCCAGCGGCCGTCTTGTTCGCCATGCCCGGAAGATTAGTCCCACTGGTATCTTTGGCACCACCCGAAACACGGCTATCGCGCGGGCCGTTGCCAGACCGCAATCAATCGGCAAATGCGGCCTTCAGCGCCGCTCGTCGGGCCACCGCGCCATCGAACCGGTGCCGTTCCCGTTCGGTCGCCGGAACCAGCGGCGGCACCGGGACCGGGTTGCCGACCGGGTCCACGGCGACCATCGTGAAATAGCAGCTGTTGGTATGCCGGCGGGAGCCGTCCCGGATGTTCTCGGTGTCCACCCGGATGCCCACTTCCAGCGAGGTACGGCCGGTGTGATTGACCGTCGCGGAGAACGACACCAACTCCCCCACCTTGATGGCATCACGGAACAGCACCCGGTCCACCGACAGTGTCACCACATAGGTGCCGGCATACCGGCTGGCGCAGGAGTAAGCCACCTGATCGAGCAGTTTGAGCAGCGTGCCGCCATGGACGTTGCCGGAGAAGTTCGCCATATCCGGGGTCATCAGCACCGTCATGTACAGCGACTTCCTGTCCTGCGAATGCTCCATGCCCGTGCCCTCCGGCCGCCGCGTCCGCTACGGCTATTTCTCGACGCCGCCGCGTCCTCTACGGTGATTCCTCGACAGTCCCCATTAGAACCACCCATTAGACCGGAGTCACCGCATGCCCGTCGTGGTCGTCGCCTCATTCACCGCCAAGCCCGAGTCCGCCGAGGTGGTTCGCGCCGCCTGCACCAAAGCCATCGAGGCGGTCCACGATGAGCCCGGCTGCGAGCTGTACTCGCTGCACCGGACCGGTGACACCTTCGTGTTCATCGAGCAGTGGGCCGACGCCGACGCGCTCAAGGCGCATGGCACCGCGCCCGCCATCGGCGTACTGTTCGCCGCGATCGGCGAGCACCTCGCCGGCTCCCCGGACATCAAGATGCTCGATCCCGTGCCGGCCGGGGACCCGGCCAAGGGCCAGCTGCGCGCCTGAGCCGTGGGATCACTCGAGGGCAAAGTCGCTTTCATCACCGGGGCCGCACGCGGCCAGGGGCGCGCGCATGCGGTCACGCTGGCCGCCGAGGGCGCCGACATCATCGCGGTCGACCTGTGCGAGCAGATCGCCAGCGTGCCCTACCCGCTGGCCGATCTGGACGATCTCAGCGCGACGGTCAAGCTGGTCACCGAGACCGGGGCGCGCATCGTCGCCCGGCAGGCCGA
>JBFYOR010000328.1:0-4268 GCA_041303695.1 Mycobacterium sp.
CCTCAAGAGTGCGGACGGCCGCGAGCGGGTCCTGGCCCTGATCGCCAAGGCCGATGTGCTCATCGAGGGCTTCCGGCCCGGTGTCACCGAACGCCTCGGCCTCGGCCCGGACGATTGCGCGAAGGTCAACGACCGGCTGATCTACGGCCGGATGACCGGCTGGGGGCAGACCGGCCCGCGTGCCCAGCAGTCCGGCCACGACATCAACTACATCTCGCTCAACGGTGTCCTGCATGCCATCGGCCGCGCCGGCGAACGCCCGGTGCCCCCGCTGAACCTGGCCGGCGATTTCGGTGGCGGGTCGATGTTCCTGCTCGTCGGCATCCTCTCGGCGCTCTACGAGCGGGAGCGCTCGGGCAAGGGCCAGGTCATCGATGCCGCGATGGTGGACGGTTCGGCCGTGCTGACGCAGATGATGTTCGCCTTCCGCCACACCGGACTGTGGAGCGACGTCCGCGGCACCAACATGCTCGACACCGGCGCGCCGTACTACGACGTCTACGAATGCTCGGACGGCCGGCACGTCTCGGTGGGCTCCATCGAGCCGCAGTTCTACGCCGAGTTGATCGAGAAGTTGCAGCTTGATCCCGCCACCTTGCCCGGCCAGAACGACGTCGCCCGCTGGCCCGAGCTGCGGGCGATCCTCACCGAGACCTTCCTGACCCACGACCGCGATCACTGGGCGGAGGTCTTCGCCGGCAGCGACGCCTGCGTGGCACCGATCCTGTCCTTCGCCGAGATCGAGACCGAACCGCACAACACCGAACGCGGCAGCTTCTACAAAGTCGGCGACTCGGTGTTCCCGATGCCGGCGCCGCGGTTCTCCCGCACCCAGCCCGGCACCCCCACCCCGCCGCGCGCGCCGGGACAGGACAACGACGCCGTACTGGGCGACTGGGTCTGAGCCACCGGTTGGAATAGGTTCGGAATAGGTATAGTCCCAACCAACCAGTAGGTCGACTCGAAGGGAACGCGCAGTGGAGATCAAGGACGCGGTAGCCGTCGTCACCGGTGGTGCATCCGGGCTGGGCCTGGCCACCACCAAGGCATTGCTCGACGAGGGCGCCAAGGTCGTCATCCTCGACCTGCCCAGTTCCAAGGGTGAGGACGTCGCAGCGGAACTCGGCGACCGGGTCCGTTTCGCGCCGGCCGACGTCACCGACGAAGAAGCCGTGGCCAAGGCCTTCGACCTCGCCGAGACGCTCGGTCCGGTCCGCATCGTCGTCAACTGCGCCGGCACCGGCGACGCCATCCGCGTCCTGGGCAAGGGTGGGGTGTACCCGCTGAACAAGTTCGCCCGGATCGTCAACATCAACCTGGTCGGCACCTTCAATGTGCTGCGCCTCGGTGCCGAGCGGATGGTCAAGACCGAGCCCATCGGGGGCGAGCGCGGCGTCATCATCAACACCGCCTCGGTCGCGGCGTTCGACGGCCAGATCGGACAGGCCGCCTACTCGGCCTCCAAGGGCGGCGTCGTCGGCATGACGCTGCCGATCGCCCGCGACCTGGCCGACAAGCAGATCCGGGTGATGACCATCGCCCCCGGACTGTTCGACACCCCGCTGCTGGCGGGCCTGCCGGAACCGGCCAAGGCATCACTGGGCGCGCAGGTGCCGCACCCGTCCCGGCTGGGTAACCCCAGCGAATACGGCGCACTCGCCGTGCACATCGTGGAGAATTCCATGCTCAACGGCGAGGTGATCCGCCTCGACGGCGCCATCCGCATGGCCCCGCGGTAGAGAGGCAGACAATGACACTTGTCACCAAGTTCACCGAGGTATTCGGTGTCGAGCACCCGATCGCCCAGGGCGGTATGCAATGGGTGGGCCGCGCGGAACTGGTTGCCGCCGTTGCCAATGCGGGCGCACTGGGCTTTCTCACTGCCCTGACCCAGCCGACGCCGAAGGATCTGGCCAACGAGATTGCCAAGACCCGCGATCTCACCGATAAGCCGTTCGGCGTCAATCTGACGATCCTGCCGGCCATCACCCCGCCGCCGTACGACGAGTACCGCCAGGTGATCGTCGACGCCGGTATCAAGATCGTCGAGACCGCCGGGTCCAACCCGGCGCCGCACCTGCCGATGTTCCACGACAACGGCATCAAGGTGCTGCACAAGTGCACCTCGGTTCGGCACGGGATCAAGGCCCAGACCCTGGGCGTGGACGGCATCAGTATCGACGGGTTCGAGTGCGCCGGCCACCCCGGTGAGGACGACGTTCCCGGCCTTGTGCTGATCCCGGCCGCGGCGTCGCAGATCGAGATCCCGATGATCGCCTCGGGCGGTTTCGGCGATGCCCGCGGTCTGGTGGCGGCGCTGGCACTGGGCGCCGACGGCGTCAACATGGGCACCCGGTTCATGTGCACCGTCGAGTCGCCCATCCACCAGAACATCAAGCAGGCGATCGTCGACGGCAATGAACTCGGAACCGAGCTGATCTTCCGCAGCCTGCACAACACCGCCCGGGTCGCCAGCAACGCGGTCTCCCGCGAGGTGGTGGAGATCCTGGCCGGCGGTGGCCAGTTCGGCGATGTGATGGAACTGGTGGCTGGATCGCGCGGGCGCAAGGTGTTCGAGGACGGTGACCCGGACGCCGGCATCTGGACCGTCGGCACCGTCATGGGCCTGATCAACGACATCCCGACCTGCGGTGAGCTGGTCAGCCGGATGGTCACCGAGGCCGAGGAGATCATCACCGGCCGGCTGGCCGGCATGGTGAATCTCAGCGCCCGGGTTTAGGAGTCAGACGCAACAGCGCCCGCCTGGAATCCAGGCGGGCGCTGTTGTGCGCGTATCAGGCGCGACTCAACGACGCGGGAGAACCCGACGTCGGCGGTTGAGCGCGTCGGTCAGCTGGCGTTGGCCAGCGGCGGCATGTCCTCGAACTGCTCGGAGGTGTCACCCTCCACGAGGAAATCACCGTGATACAAGGCTTCGAAGTCAACTTTGATGACATCGGCACTGGTGTCGTCGATCCACATACCTCAGGACTGTATTGGTCACTTCTAAGGAAACTTTGAGTCACGATTCGGAGTTTGGTGGCAATTCTTACCGGCGGGTAACGGACCCCGGTCGGGTTTGACCGGCCCCGGCCGGTCACAGCAGACTTGAAACGACCGGCAGTTAGCTGGCAGACCGAGAGGATAGGCGCTGTGCTGCACCGTATCGCCCGGCTGGCTCTTCGCTCGCCGCGGCGGATCCTGGCCCTCGCCGCACTTCTGACCGCAGTCACCGCCGTCATCGGCATCCCGGTGGCAAGCCACCTGTCGGCCGGCGGGTTCCAGGACCCGGGTTCGGAGTCGGCGCGGGCAGCACAGGTGCTCAGCGAGAAGTTCCAGCAGAGTGACCAGCAGCTGTTCATCACGGTCACCGACCCGGCCGGGGCCACCAGCGATGTCGCCCGCGCCGCAGGCGCCGCCATCACAGCCAGGCTGGACGCCTCGCCCAACGTTCTGAGCGTGACCTCGCCGTGGACGTCGCCACCGGCCGCGGCCGCCGAACTGCTCAGCACCGACGGGCAGACCGGCCTGATCATCGCCACCATGGCCGGCGGGGAGAACGAGGCGCCGAAATACGCCGCCGAATTGGCCGATCCGGTCGTCGGGGAGCGGGACGGGCTGACCATCCGGGCCGGCGGAACCGCGGTCATCTACGACCAGATCAACCAGCAGACCAAGCACGACCTGCTCCGGATGGAGGCCATCGCCATTCCGCTGAGCTTCCTGGTCCTGGTGTGGGTGTTCGGCGGCATCATCGCCGCGGCGCTGCCGATGGTCGTCGGATTGATGGCCATCCTCGGCGCCATGGCCGTGCTGCGGGTCATCACCGCCTTCAGCGAGGTGTCGATCTTCGCGCTGAACATCACCGCCGCGCTGGGACTGGCCCTGGCGATCGACTACACCCTGCTGATCGTCAGCCGCTACCGCGACGAGATCGCCGCGGGTGCCACCCGCGACGACGCCCTGGTGCGGACCATGAGCACCGCCGGACGCACCGTGCTGTTCTCCGCGGTGACAGTCGCGCTGTCGCTGTCGGCACTGCTGGTCTTTCCGATGTATTTCCTGAAGTCCTTCGCCTTCTCCGGTATCGCCACGGTCGCGTTCGCCGCGGCGGCCGCCGTGATCGTCACCCCGGCGGCGATCGTCGCACTGGGTCCCAGGCTCGACGCGTTCGACATCCGCCGACTGGTCCGGCGGGTGCTGGGCCGGCCCGAACCGGTCGCCAAACCGGTGGATCAGTTGTTCTGGTACCGGTCGACGAAATTCGT
>JBFYOR010000329.1:0-4232 GCA_041303695.1 Mycobacterium sp.
GTGCACAGTCCGATCACCCCGATGGGCGCCATGAAAACCGCTGCGGGCCAACGCTTGCCCCATAGTTCGACCGACAGGTCCCGCTCGGTTGCGCCGACCAGCATCCGCGGGATCAGTCCCCAGTTGTTGAAGGCGGTGGCGTTGCCGCGCTGGGTCAGCTCGTCACCGGCGCCGCCGGCCACATAAGACCAGATCGACGGCGACATCGCCTGCTGCGCCCGGGATTCCAGCTCGCCGAAGGACATCGGCAGCGCCGGTTGCACACCGGTGAGACCCTGCAGATAGATCTCAAGCTGATAGTCACCGAAGCTCATGATGAAGGCCCTGTCCGTTGGAAGTCCGCGACGACATCGGCGACTCGGCGCAACTGGTCGAGGTCCGAGCTGGTGGGAATCAGGTGCACCTCGGTGGTTCCGACCGCGGCGAAGGCCCGCAGCACCTCGGCGAGCTGCTCCTCGGTGCCGGCCCAGCCGGTGACCGGCGCCATGGCGTCGACGATCCCGGCCGGGATCCAGTTCATATAGTGCCGCAGGTGTCGGTGGATCTGGGCGCGGGCCTGCTCGGGGTCTCCGAGTGCGAACCAGAACGAGGTGGCCAGGTGCGGTGGCGGCTTGCCGGCCTGCGCCCATGCGGTCCGGCCGACCTCGAACAGTTCGTCCTGTTTGGCGACATCGAGGTCCAAGGTGATGCCGGCCAGCCCGTCGGCCCACCCGGCGGCGTGCCGCAACGTTTTGGGCCCGATGGTGCCGACGAGCAGACGGGGACCGCCGTGCTGCACCGGAACCGGGCCGACCGGCAGCACCGAATCGGTGATCTTCTCCCCCGACCAGACCTGCTTCATGATGGCCACCCGCTTGGCCATCTCGCGCATGGTCTGTGTCGACGGGTCCGCCCCCACCGCCAGGTAGTCCTCGTGACGGCCGCCGACGCCGATACCGACGGTCAGCCGGCCCCCGCTGAGCATGTCGCCGGTGGCCAGCGACTTGGCCAGCAGGATCGGGTCGTGCAGTTGGGGAACGACGACGGTGGTGATGAGCGGAACCCGGTCGGTCCAGGCCGCCAGTGCACCGAGCAGGGTCAGCGCCTCGGGATTGCCGAACGCGATGCGCTCACCCCAGCACAGCGACGAAAACGGTCCCTCGTCGACGCGTTGCGCCCACTGCCGAAGGACACCCGCATCCAGATCCGGCTCCATCACCGGCATCGTCATGCCGACCTGCATCACCGTGCCGCATCCTTGTGCGCCCGGACCGGTGCGGTGGACGGCTGCGCGGTCAACAGGTTTCCGCGAACGCTGCCGTGCGTGGTGCGTACCGCCACCAGCAGCCAGGTGCACAGCAGGCCGATATAGGCGAGGGCGGCGGCGATCCGGAAGGCCGGTAGGTCGGTGTGCAGCGCCAGTTGGGTGGTGCCGGTGACGAAGGTGCCGACCGGGAAGGTCAGGCTCCACCAGGTCAGCGCGAACGGCATCCCGCGTCGAAGCGTCCGGACCGTCAGCGAGGTGGCCAGCGCGATCCACAGCACGGCGAATCCCCAAACCGGCACCCCGAAAAGAATCGCGAATGTGTCCATCGCCCAGGCGATCTCGGGGTCGACCGCCGCGGCCGCGTTGTGCCCGAGGAGTCCGGCGGCGGTGATCGACTGCCCCAACGGCCCGAGCACGATCCACAGGGTGGGCACCCGGGCCGTCCCGGATGTCCCGTACAGCACCAGTCTGCTCCAGATCATCGAGATGATGATCAGGGCGGCGATCAGCGACAATCCGAACATCGCGTAGCAGCCGTAGAGCATGGTCTGGCGGGCGGCCCCGGGCGCGGCATACGGAATCAGCAGCGCCCCGGTGGCCGCAGCCACCATCGGGGGGACGACCGGCATCAGCCAGCCGCCGAACGCCGCATCCGGCGCGACGTCGTGCTGGGTGAACATCAGATACGGAATGCTGACCGCGGTGAACAGCCCGCCGGCCGTCCCCGCCGTCCAGAGCACCCAGGCGATCGTCACGGCGGCCCGCTCCCCGATGAGATCGGCCCCGACCAGGATCGAGCCGGATGCCACGGTCAACAGCGCCATCGGCGCGGCCCCGTAGAAGTGCGCCATCTGCGGGTTGTGGGCATGACCGCGGGCCACCGTCGGATGGCGCAGCCAGTGCCCGCCGACCACGACCACCAGCACCAGCAGCATCAGCGCGGCGATCACCCACACCACCCGGGTGAACGGATGCAGACCGGGGAGCTCAATCGGCAGGGTGGCCCCGGCGTTGGCCACGATGCCGGTGCCCATGACTGAGGCGAACCAGTTCGGGCCGATCCGGCCGAGTCGCTCGACCCGGTTCACGGCCGGCTGACCCGCTGCCTCACCCGCTGCCTCACCCGTTTCGACGGCCACGGCAGTCCTCCTGGGTCACATAGTCGCCGGCCATCCGGCTGACGTGCTCGGGTAGCGCGCCACGCGCCACGTCGGCCAATGTGGTGTCTTCGAGCACGGCGCGCATGCTGGCCCGCAATGCCCGCCAGACATCGGTGAGAGCCGCCGTCGGGCCCGAGTAGGGCAGGTCGCCGAGACCGATGTCACGCACGCTGGCCAGCGGGCCGTCGATACAGCGCAGAACGTCGGCGATGCTGATCTGGTCGGCCGGCCGGGCCAGTTCGTAGCCGCCGTCGCGGCCGCGTTGGCTGCGCACCAGCCGGTCGGCGCGCAGGGCGGACAGGATGTCGACGAGGAACTGCGCCGGAATGCCCTGCGCTTTGGCGAGATCGTCGGTTTTGACCAGGATGCCGGGCTGCTCCGCAGCCAGTTGCGTCATGGCGCGGACGGCATACTCCGCTTTGGCCGACATCCGCATGAGCCGGATTCTGCCACTACCGGCACTCGGGCCTTCCGACTAATCGGTGTTAGGTCCGGCGGACGCCTTCGCGGCGCGACCGGTGGCCTTGCGCACGGAATCGCCGATGTCCCGCAGACCGGTCCGCGCGGCATCCCCTACGGCACTGACCGCATCGCCGATCCCCGCGGAGCGTCCCGGCCGTTGACCGGGCTTCGGGGTGTTCAGATCGTCCGTTGCGACGTCGACGGTTTCCACGGTGTCGACCGTCTCGACCGCATCAGCAAGCCCCTCTGGGGTGCCGGTCGCCGGGGTCACGATGGCTTTGATCTCCGAAGCCGGTCCGCGCTGTTTCGATCCACGGGGGATGGGCGCCGGAGCCGTGGAGACAGCCACAGCATCGGCCGCAGTTTCGGCCCCGATGGCCGGCACGCTGGCACCGGGTTGCGGAGCCTCAGCCGGAACCGCAGGCTCGGTGAACGGCACGACGATGGACGGAAGCATCGGGAGTCGCTGCTCCACGACAGTGCGGATGGCGTCGACGATGATCCGCGTCGGCCCCAGCGGCGCCATCACCGCCTTGACGGCGTTGTCCAGGGCCCCGTGGACGTCGCCGCTGATCAGGGCGCGCAGGGTGTCGACGATCAGCCCCGGCTCGGCGGCCAGCATCACACCCGTGGCGAAGGCGGCGGTAACGAGCTGGTTGCCGACGAAGCTGACGTCAGTGACCACCGCCGTGATCACTTCAGCCACCACCGGGTCGATTTCGTTCGCGACGACGGAGGGGGTGAGCAGATCGGGCGGCAGGTATGCCGCCAGCTCCGAGCCGGTCGCGCGGGCGAGGGCCGACTCGACGGTCCACGGCTGGACCGGCGGGGCGTACGGGAAGGACGAGGCTGTCAGTTCCGGCTGCGTGACGGCGGTCGCGCCCGCCACGAAGGCGTCGACGATCGCGCTGGTGCCCAGGTAGGTCGCATCGGCGGCCAGCGAACTGATCAGGTCCCGGATGATGACGAAGGGATTCGTCGACTCCGGCGGTTCCGGGGCGATCGCGTTGAGGAACTCCTCATCGAGCATGGCGAGCGCGTCACCGGTGCCGACTGACAGCTGGACCGCCGGTATCTGCACGTCGGAGCGCGGCGGGATGACGGGGTTGGCCACCACGACAGCGGCTGCTGCCAACGCAACCCCCGTCGTCAGCACCGGACCGATCACGCCCCGCACGCGAACCACCCGCCTCTCATCCTCGAATTCTCAACAATACCTGAGAGTGAACTGAGAAGAAAGCCGAAACCGCCGGTCTGCGGGATTTCTTACCTGGACGAAACTTAACGCCCTGCACCGCCCGGAAAAGCGAACGGTGCCCCTCCCCCGAATGGGGAAGGGGCACCGCACGGCTTCGGCAGCGTCA
>JBFYOR010000330.1:0-2518 GCA_041303695.1 Mycobacterium sp.
GCATCGCGCTGAGCCGCCCGCACCGACGTCCGACGCGGGGCCGGATCAGCCGCCGCGGCGGGGGCTTCCAGTGCGACGGGGGCTTCCACTGCGACGGCGGGGGTGTCCACCGCGTCCGGCACGCTGTCGCCGAGGTCGACGGTGATCGGGCTGTCAGCCACCACGGGAGCCGCGGCGGGTTCGTTCACCCGCTGGGCGGGTGCCGCCGGCGCGATCTGCTCGACGGCTGCCGCGGGGGCGACCGACGCCATCTCGATGGGCGTCACGGGGCGAGTCGCCAACGCGGTGGCCAGGGTGGTCTGGGCGCCGACGATGCCGTCGACGATGGCCTGCCCGCCAGTCACGAACCCGGTGGCGATACCGGTCACGCCGTCGACGACCGCCTGCACGATATCGCCGATGTTGAACGACAGCACGGCACTGACCAGGTCCTGCCCGGCGATGATGAAGGACCGGGCGATCGTGTCGAAGGCGGTGTAGATACCCGAACCGAGTAGGACGGCCGCCTGCGGCTGAGCCAGCAGTAGCGCGGCCTGGATGGCGAGCTGGATCTGGCCGACGTCGATATTGGCCAGGACCGGCGGCACCAGGGTGGCGGCGCCAAGATCGATCCCCCACTGCTCGAGGGTGGTCAGCGCGTCCAGCGGATTGCCGGCGAAGGTCTGCTGGGTCGCGGTGATCAGCGCCTCCGGCAGTGCGGCGAGCGACTGGGCCAGGCCGGTGCCGCCCTCGGCAAGTCCGACCGCCCGGATCGCCACGAATTCGACCTCGTTGGCGATCGCCTGCTGCCAGGACGGGAAGGTGAAGATATCCAGGACCGACGACTGAAGCTGCACGGCGACATCGCTGAGCCGCGGGGTCGCGACATGGACCGGGGTGATGGCCGAGGAGGCGATCAGACCCGCGCCCAGAAGAGCGGCGGTTCCGGCGACGGTCAAGGAGCGGCTGGCGGCGATCACGTGTGACTCATTTCCTGGCGTTGGCTGGTGTCAGCAAACATACATGGGTTCAGGCCAATCCTTAAAATCAGCTGAGTAAATGCGAGGTCGGCCGCTACGCCCGTCGCGGCGCAGCCAGCCGCTCGCGGCGCAACTGGTCGACCTCGGGCAAGGGCAGCGGGGGCAGCGGGCCGACGACCCGGGACAGCAGCAGGTCCGCGAGTTCGGGGTTGCGGGCCAGGCACGGCCCGTGCAGATACGTCGCCACCACGCTGCCCTGCACCGCGCCGTCGATACCGTCGCCGAGCCGATTGCCGGCGCCCTTGACCACCGCCGCCAAAGGACCGGCGTCGGGACCCAGGACCGTGCCGCCGCGGTGGTTCTCGAAGCCGGTCAACGGCTCGGTCAGGCCCGCCACCAACGGGGTGGACACCACCTCCCCGATGGTGCGCTCCGCCTGGGGGGACGTCGTGACATCCAGCAGGCCCACCCCGTCGACCCGCTCGCCGGCCGACGTCTCGTACCAGTGACCGAGCACCTGGATCGCCGCACAGATCGCCAGCACCGGGGCCCCGCGGTCCGCGGCGCGCTGCAGCCCCGGATGGCGCAGCAGATGCCTGGTGGCCAGGCGCTGCGCGTAATCCTCCGCACCGCCGAGGGTGTACAGGTCCAAAGAGTCCGGTACACCCTCGTCCAGTGTGATCTCGACGATCTCGGCGGGGATGCCGCGCAGCCGCAGCCGCTGGCGCAGCACCACCGCATTGCCGCCATCGCCGTAGGTACCCATGACGTCGGGCAGCACCAGGCCGATCCGCACCGGCTCGCTCATATGCGGGTCTTTCCCGACTCGCCGGATCGCGCCAGTGCGCGCTGCAGTTGCAGGAACGCCGTGTAGTTGGCGACGACCTCGACGTGCCCGGCCGGGCAGGATTCGATAGCTCTGACGGTGTCGTGGATCAGGGTGTGATCCACGCCGGCATAGCCGAGACGGACCGCCAGATCGGTTCCCCGTTCGCCGGCGGCGACGACGGCTGTCCCGCCGAAATGTTCGAATCGCACGTCCCACAACCAGGACAGATCCTCCCCGTCGGGGACCTGCCCGTTGACTGAAATCACCACTCCCGCAGCGGTTTTGTCGACCATCGACAGCGCTTCCTGCCAGCCCGCCGGGTTCTTGGCCAGGAGCAGTCGCGCGGTGTGGTTGCCGATTCGGACTGTCCGGTAGCGGCCGGCCACCTCATCGACCGCGGAAGCCGCGGCCACTGCCGCCGTCGGGTCGGCTCCCATCGCGACCGCGGCGGCCACCGCCTGGGCTGCATTGCCGCGGTTGACTGCGCCGGGCAGGGCCAGGTGCATCGGCAGTGTCAAACCTCTTGGCCCATAGAGCATTTCGCTATCCACCGACCACTGTGGTGTCGGCCGTTTGAAATCGGTGCCGGTGGAATACCAGTGCGCGCCTTCGCGGACGATCACCTCACCGCTGCGCGGGCAGCTCACCGAGTCGCCCGACCATCCGCCGCCGGCGGCCACCCACACCACATTCGGGCAGTCGTAGGCCGCCGAGGCCATCAGCACATCGT
>JBFYOR010000331.1:0-2824 GCA_041303695.1 Mycobacterium sp.
TGAACTAGAGGTTGAGATCACCGCCCCGACGACGCTGGAGTTCCAGATCGGAATTGCGCCGCATCCGGGCACCACGGTTAGCGAGGCGTTGTCGTTCGTATTGAACGAAGAGCCCATTGAACCCCTGGAGATCAGCGGAATTCACGGGAACCGGATCCACAAACTCCAGGTCCCGGTGGGCGCACTTCGGGTTGATTATGCGGCGACCGTCATCGGACGGACCGCGCCGGCGCCGATGACCGAGTACGACCTGTCAATGTATCTTCGCCCGAGTCGCTACGCCGAGGCTGACAAGTTCTACGGTTTCGCCGCAACGGAATTCGGCAATTACCTCGATTCGGCGACCCTGCTGGAGAAGGTCTCACTCTGGGTGGGCAGCCGACTGGACTACGTGCCCGGCTCCAGCGACCCGATCGACGGTGCCGTCGACACGTTGCTGGCCGGTGCCGGGGTGTGCCGGGACTTCGCGCATCTGGTGGTCGCACTGCTGCGGGCGGTCAACGTGCCGGCCAGGGTCGTCTCGGCGTACGCGCCGGGCTTGGACCCGATGGACTTCCACGCGGTTGCCGAGGCGTTTGTCGACGGTCAGTGGCGGGTGGTCGACGGAACCCTGTTGGCGCCGCGCCAAAGCCTGGTCCGGATCGCTACCGGCCGCGATGCGGCCGATATCGCCTTCCTGACCAACCACAAGGGTGCGATCACCGTGAAGAGGATGTCGGTCGGCGCAATTGTGGATGGCGATTTGCCCAGGGACTCGATCGACCACCTGGTGTCGATCGGCTGAGGGAGCAGTGCGCCACGCCGCCGAACTATCGCGCGGCGCCGCCCTCGGAATCCCAGCGCTCCTGCGCGGCGCCTATCTGGGTGCGGGATGCCCGGTCTCGCAGGCTGATCATCAGCAGCGCATCAACGGTCGAACTGTCCTCCGGCGCCGCGGCGGCCGTCATCGTGGCGTGGGCGCGGTCCGGGTCGGTGTGCGGCGGAACGACCAGGAGAACGATCCTTGCGCCGTTGAAGCCCAGTACTTCAGCAGTGTTGGGTGGCTGCAATCGGTATCCGTCGAGGTGTACCGGATGGCCCGCGACAGGAATCTTTGCCGGCGCTTTCGCCCAGTCACCGACTTTGTACAGCACCCGCTCAACAGACCCGAGTCGGTCCGAGAGCAGCGCGACCAGTCCGGGAATCTCCGCCTCCAGATCGTCCCCGCGCGGCCACCAGGCCCCATCGACATAGCCGACGTGGGGCGCGGCGGGCTTCAAACGCAATCGCGGCACGTGTTCGAGAGGTTTCAGTTTCTCAACTAGGTTGGGGCACATTGCAGTTCGCCACCTTGGGGTTGACGCCGAAGTAGTTCAGGGGTCCGGCGACCACGGTCACCGCGATAGTGCCGGCACCGGCGCAGGTTTGAGCGGCATCGGTGTAGTAACCGCGCTGACCGGCCGCAACAGCGCCGATCACGAGCCATATCAGCACCAGCAGCCCGGCGATACGAGTCATGTCCGCCTCCTCGATTGGGGCTCAGTGATTGCGCTGTCGCCGGCTCAGTAGTAGTGACTCCGACCACCGACCGCGTGGCCCAGTGATCCCAGGAGCCAGAGCACTCCTCCGATGACCACCAGGACGATCCCGATGGACCACAGGATCGAGATCTTGAACACGAATCCGAGAACGAGAAGGATGACTCCGAGACTGACCATGGCGTTTCCTCAGTGTTGATGTTGGTGGGTTGGTCCGGGTGGTTCGGTGGTGACCGATCCCGATTCCGGGGCGCGTGACCAGTGGCCGAACGCCGGAAACCTGTTGCGGCGACGGGTGGCCGCCTCGGCCTCGTGCTGATGTTCCAGCAGGGTGTCGCGATCCCGGTTGGCGACCGCGGTTTCGCGCTGGGACAGGGCAAGGTCGCGTCGGGCGAGCCGTCCACGGCCCGCGGTGCGCCGGGCGCCGGCCAAAAGGACGCTGAGTCCGAACATCGCCACGGCCCCGACCACAATCCCGGAGAGGAACACGGTCCCGGTCGACCCGGTGACGTGATAGCCGAACACCGAGAAAGTTCCGGTCAGTGGATGCGCAACTCCCGAATTGCCCAGCACGCCGACGACAGCAACAAAGAGGGAAACGAGCAGAACGAGCAATCCGACGATGACGAGCATGGCGCCTCAGTTCCTGATGGCAGAACTTCAGTCAACGCCGAGTCAGAGCCTATGTCAACACTGTTGACACACATTGTGGGTATACAGTCGCGTCGGAAAGGAAACAGCTGCTTCCGATGCCTGAATCGCCTTCTGATGCCGATGACCCCGCCAGCCCCTTGCCGGGTGCTTCCGAATTCGGCAGCACCCGGGTCACACGAGCGCTCATCCTTCACGCCGCGTTGGTGATCATCGAGCGCGACGGTATGGACAACCTGTCCATGCGAAGGCTCAGCGAAGCGTTGGGACGCGATCCCGCAGTGCTGTACCGCCATGTGCCCAATAAGGCGGCAGTACTCGACGGCGTCGCCGAGATCATCCTGGAACAACTCACGGTGGACACCACCGACCCAGACTGGGCTGGCCAACTGAGGACCATCGCGCATCAGTTCCGTCAACTGGCCATCGCCCGCCCCAATGTCGTGCCACTTCTCGTCACTCGGCCCTTGGCAACCCCACTCGGGCTGCGGCCGCCGGGCACCCTCCGGCATCTCGAAGACATCCTGGCGTTGCTGATCTCCGCCGGATTCACCGGCGAAGATGCTCTGCACATCTACCGGGTCCTGTTCGCGTACCTGCACGGCCATCTCCTCACCGAGTTGCAGGAAATCATTGAGCGACCCGAGGAAACCGAC
>JBFYOR010000332.1:0-12946 GCA_041303695.1 Mycobacterium sp.
GCCCTGGTCGTAGATCCCGACCAGCCCGGGGTGCTTCAGCCGGGCGATCGCGCGGGCGATGCTGGGCGGTCGTGGCGGCATGCCGGGCCGCGTGCTGGGCCGAGTTGCGCGGTGCCGGAACCCGGAACTGCGGCAGTTCCAACTCGGCCGCCACGGACTCCAGGGCGTCGTCCATCGCCGCGGCGTCGGCGAACCGGTCGTCCGGGTCGCGGGCCGTGGCGCGGGCGATGAGAGCGTCGAATTGCGGTGGCACCCCGTCGATCAGCGAACTGGGCGGCGGCACGTCCCGGTCCAGCCGCTGGTTGGCCACGGCAAGAGCGTTGTCTCCGGTGAAGGGCGTTGCGCCGGTGAGGAGTTCGAAGGCCATGACGCCGGCCGCGTAAACGTCGCTGCGCGGCCCGGTCGGCTGGCCGAGGACCTGTTCGGGCGACAGGTAGCCGGCTGTGCCGAGGATGACGCTGGTGGAGGTGATCCCGGCCTCGGCGCTGGCGCGCACCAGGCCGAAATCCACCAGCTTGACCTCGCCGTCGTCGGAGATCAGCACATTCTCCGGCTTGATATCGCGGTGCACCAGACCGGCGCGGTGTGCCACGGCCAATCCCCCGAGCACCGGCCGGAGTACCGCAACCACCGCGTGCGGCGGCATCGGTCCGCGCTCGACCAGCAGTTCGCGAAGCGTCCCGCCCTCGACGAGCTCCATCACCAGGAAGGGGTGGGCGGCATCGTTGCCCTGGTCGTAGATCCCGACCAGCCCGGGGTGCTTCAGCCGGGCGATCGCGCGGGCCTCGCGTTGGAAGCGGGTGATGAACTGATGATCCCCGGCATAGCGGGCGTCCATCACCTTCAGTGCGACCGGACGGTCGAGCCGCATATCGAGGCCGCGGTACACCGTGGACATGCCGCCGGTGGCGATCGCGGCCTCGACGCGATACCGGCCGTCGAGCAACGCACCGACGAGGGGGTCCGACGTCACCGGCCCATCCTAGTTCGGCGAATGTGCCGGACCCGGCCGGGACTTCCCTAGAATGTCGTTCGTGAGCAGCATTCCGGCCGGTGACGACGTCCTTGACGCCGATGAACCGGTCTACAACCTGCCGACCGTGTCCGAGCTGATGCGGATTCCGGTGACGAGGGTTCATCAGCACCTGCGGGAGGGCCATCTGGTGGCGGTGCGCCGCAACGGCATTCCGGTGGTACCGAGGGCGTTTCTGACCGAGTCCGGTCAGGTGGTCAAGGCGCTGCCCGGTCTGCTGGCGGTGCTGCGCGACGGCGGCTACAGCGATAACGAGATTCTGCGATGGCTGTTCACCGCGGATCCGTCACTGACCGTGACCCGGGACGGATCGCGGGAACCAATACCGAACGCCCGGCCGGTCGACGCGCTACAGGCCCATCAGGCCCGCGAGATCCTCCGTCGGGCCCAGGCGATGGCGTACTGACCGCAACGGCCCTCAGGCGGTTCGCCAGGAGTCGGCACGTCGTAGCGAGTACCAGGCCGCCAGCGCACATGCGGTGGCCAGCAGCACATGCAGCCAGGAGTACATACCGTGCGAGCCGTCCGGCTTGAAGATCACCATGATCCAGGTCGAGAAGCCGGCTATCACGGCGATCGCAGCAGGCGACTGCGCCAGCGCCGACACCACGGCAAGCGGCCAGGTGTAATACCAGGGCAGCGCCGCCGGTACGAACAACACCACGACCACCATCGCCCAGACGATGCCCTGCAGGGCTTCGCGGTCGTCGTGTCGGAATCGCCACCACAGCAACGGAAGTGACACCAGGATGATCGCGATGCCGGCCAGCCTGGTGACCTCCAGCACGGCATAGAAGTTGACCGGCATGAAGCTGCCGCCGATCGTGCTGGCGAGATTGGCCAGCGCCGTTGGAATGGTCAGCCAATTGATGATCCGGACCGAACCGGCCAGGGCGGTCAGCCAGCCGAGGCCGACCCCGGCCAATGCGGACAGTATTGCGAACACCGCGACGAACGTGGCCAGTGACGCCGCCGTGGCGATGGCGAATGCCCGCAGCCGGCTTCCGGACAGATGACGCATCCAGACCCACACCATGAACGGCAGCGCGAGGATCGCGGTGGCCTTCACCGCGACAGCGATGGCGATCAATGCGGCACCGGCGACGTGCCGGCGGGCGAAGGTCAGCGCGACACCGGCCATCATCAGACCGACCATCAGCATCTCGTTGTGCACGCCGCCCATCAGGTGGACGATCACCAGGGGATTGAGCACGCAGATCCACAGCGCCACCGCGCCGTCCGCGCCGACGTGGCGGGCCACTCGCGGCGCGGCCCAGATCAACAGCGCCAGACCGGGCAGCATGCACAGCCGCAACAGCCAGGTTCCCGCGACGACGTCGTCGCCGACGATCAGCGTGACGAACTTCGCGACCAGGATGAAGGCCGGTCCGTAGGGCGCGGTTGTGGTCGTCCAGACCGGACTGACGTTGTCCAACAGTGAATTCGGATTCTCAATCGGGCCCACGACGTACGGGTCGAAGCCATCGCGCAGCAGTGCACCCTGGGCCAGATAGGAATAGGTGTCGCGGCTGAACAGCGGAACGCTCAGAAGAAGCGGTGCCAGCCAGAAGCCGGTCGTCGCGATCATGGTGTATTCGCTGACCGGTCGGCCGTCGACGAGGCGGCGCCCCAGCCACAGCCAGGCCGCCAGCATGACGGCGACGCCGCCCCACAGCACGATTGTGGACACCACGACGCCGTGACCGAAGCGGAGCCAGGACAGATGGAGGGACTCCAGCAGCGGATCGTGCTGGCGGGTGCTGCCCGCACCCAGCCCCCCGAGGGCGATCAGGGCCGCGCCCAGCAGGCCTAGCAGTGCGGGCCGGCCGTCATAGCCGCTGGCGAATGCCGCCAACCGGCGCAATGCGGGGGGCGTTGATGCGGCGGTTGTCGGTGCGGTCATCGTCGCTACGCCGACCGGTTGGCGGCCAATCCGGCGAGCTCGGTCAGCCCGGTCCTGGCCGGCGCATTGATCGGCGCGCGCTCCAGCACCTCCAGGGCGCGCCGGGTCAGCATGCCGATGTGCTCCTCGACTGCGGACAGGGCGCCGACCGACTCGATGACCGAACACAATTCGCGCACCTGGGCCTCGCTGAGATCGGTGCCGACCGAGGAGCGCAGCAGTTCGGCGCCCGCAGGGTCGGTCCGCTCGGCCCGTTCGACAGCCTCGGCGAGCAGCATGGTCCGCTTACCGGATCGCAGGTCGTCACCGGAGGGTTTCCCGGTGACCACCGGGTCGCCGAACACGCCCAGCACATCGTCACGCAATTGGAAGGCCACCCCGATGTCGGTGCCGAAATCGTGGAAGACGGCCTGGACGTCGGGGCGGTCGGCTGCCGCGGCCGCGCCCAGTTGCAACGGCCGGGACACGGTGTAGGACGCCGTCTTGTAGGTGTTCACGTTCAACGCCGTGGCAATCGAGTGCTCACCGCTGGATTCGGCGACGATGTCGAGGTACTGGCCGCCGAGTACCTCGGTGCGGATGTCCGACCAGACCCGCTGCACCCGGCGTTGACCGTCGGCCGGCAGGTCGGCATCCGCCACGATGTCGTCGGCCCACACCAGTGACAGGTCACCGAGCAGGATCGCCGCCGACCGGCCGAACTGGTCGGCGGACCCGCGCCAGCCCCGGCCGCGGTGCAGTGCGGCGAACTGCATGTGCGCGGTCGGCATTCCGCGTCGGGTGGCGGATTCGTCGATGACGTCGTCATGCACCAGGGCACACGCATGTAGCAGTTCCAATGCGGAGAACAACCGCAGTGTCCCGTCGTCGACATCGTCCGCGGGGCCGGGCGTGACCGCCCGATAACCCCAGTACGCGAAGGCCGGCCGAAGTCGCTTGCCCCCCCGGAGCACGAAGTCCTCCAGCATGGCGATCAGGCCGTCGTAATCGGTCCCGATATAGGCCGCGTCGGCGCGGCGGCGGGCCAGGTATGCCCGAAGCTGGTCGGTAACGGCGCCGGCCAGTTCGGCGGCCGACGGAGCCGCTGATTGCACGCTCAGCGCGCACCCCTCTCTCCCGGCGGACCACCGGTCCGGGTATTGGTTAGCCTAGGGCTCTTCGCCCGGCTCGGTTGCGGCGAACCGCGGGGAGGACTGGTCGCGGTCACGCCAGGCCAGCGCGCCGATGATGCCGGCCACCAGCAGGGCCGCCAGTGCCAGCCAGAGGGCCGCGGTGGTGAACGAGCGGGTGCTGGGGTCGGTGAAGCGCGACTGCGCGCTCATCAGCGTTACCGTGCCGGGTTTGATATTCCACTCGACGTAACTGGTGTCGATGCGGTCGCCGTTGGTCGAGGTCACCTCGCCGGGAAAGACGGCGCTGAACCGCACATCGGCTTCCGGGTCGCTGACGTTGGTGAGATCGACCCGACCCTCCAGGATCACCAGGTTGCCGGCCCGGCGAAGGGAGATGTCCACGCCGGTGGCGTCGCTGCTGAGGTTGGCCAGTTGGGGCAATTCGGCGAAGGTCAAATCCGAGAAGGTGGCCTGCGAACCGACGTAGCCGTCCGCGTCGTACGGCGATACCGAGATCTTGGTGCTGAAGCCCACGTTCTGGTCGAACTGCGGACCCTTGTCCTTGTCGTCGCGGGGTTTGACGGCGGCGACGATCTCGCCCGACACCGTGTCGTCGGGGGAGACCGTGATCGAGGCGTTCACCTTCAGGCAGCCGGCCATCAGCGGCACCGCGAACAGCAGTAGCAACACCAACAGTCGCCGGTGTCGGCGGTGAGAACGCTCCGGTGGTGCCACGAGGGGTATCGTGCCAGACTCGCCGGGCTACAGCGGCAACGTCCGGCCCAGAATGGCGAATGCCCGCGGGTCGCCGGCGAAGTGGTAGCCACGGATGACATCGGTGAAGCCGAGTCGGCGGTAGAGCCGCCAGGCCCGGTTGTCCTCACCGTTGTTCTCCGGGGTGGACAGCAGCACGTGGGCTTCGTCGCGGCCGCTCAACAGCCGCCGCGCCAGCGCCTCGCCCAGTCCGCGACCCTGCGCGCCGGGATGGATGTGCAGCTCGGTCAGCTCGAAATAGTCGCTCATCAGCCCGCTGATCTCGGCACCGGGGAGGCCGACGTGATGCAGGCCCCGAACCACCTGCTGTTGCCACCATTGGTCCGGTGCGCCGCGATAGCCGTAGGCCACGCCGAGCAGGGGGGCGGCGAACAGTTCTTCCTGGCCGGGCAGTGCCGAGCCGATGCCGTCCGTCTCGACCGCGGCCACCGCCCGCCAACCGAGTCGGCGGGTGTGCTCCAGCCACATCGACGCCCGCTGGTTCTCGGTGCCGCGCGGATAGTGCATTGCATCGACGTAGACGGTCAGGGCGTCGCCGAGCCGGAGCGCCATATCGGCGGGCGACAGGTCGATCAGGAAGGCCGCCACGCCATGCCCCCTTCACCGGTTGTCGCCTACACCGCCATTATGGAGGTGCCCGTGCCGCCGCCCGGCCCAGTCGTGACGGACGCCTTACGTCAGCGCCGCCAGTGCCGAACCGATTCCGGACGGGGCTACACTTTCGGTGACCGGTGATGGACAATCAGGTGTTCAAACTGGGTGGTACGCGGCATCCCCAGCTCGTATCATGTGGTTAACCGTCGGGCGGCTGCCTTGGCGGGTGACCCGATAATCGGACGCGCAGGCAAGGAGGGACGAATGCCACTCTCCGATCATGAGCAGCGCATGCTCGATCAGATCGAGAGCGCTCTCTACGCTGAGGACCCCAAATTCGCCTCGAGCGTCCGCGGCGGGACATTACGCACACCCTCCACGCGACGACGGCTGCAGGGAGCGGGCTTGTTCGTCCTCGGCCTGGCGATGTTGATCGCCGGCGTGGCCATCAAGGCCACGATGATCGGGGGTTTCCCGATCCTGTCGGTCGTGGGATTCATCGTGATGTTCGGCGGCGTGGTGTTTGCCGTCACCGGCCCGCAGGTTCCGGGCGCACGTCCGTCGGGAGGCGCACAGGCCCCGGCGCGGCCGCGGCGGGGAAAGAGCGCGGGCGGTTCGTTCACCAGCCGTATGGAGGATCGCTTCCGCCGGCGGTTCGACGAGTAGACAACCCGCACCGCGCCAACAGGGGCAGCCGACTCGGCTGCCCCCTTTTTTGTATCCGACCCCGGGCTTCGACCAGTTACTCGGAAAGCCCCAGGTAGTGCCGCCCCACACCGCCCCACCCCCCTTTCACCTGCAGTTTTGCCCAGCACTGCGGCCGGAGAACCCGGCCGATCGGGCGCTGTGGGGAGGAAAGTGGGCGACATCCCACTCATTTCGATGCTGAGTGGAGCAAAGTGGGGCGATGTGGGGTATCGTGGCGGCAGCGGGGTGACAGGCACTCCGGGGCGGCGGGTCGAGGAGATGTGCACAGCATGTTTCTAGGCACTTACACGCCCAAGTTGGACGACAAGGGCCGGCTGACGCTGCCCGCGAAGTTCCGGGACGCATTGGCAGGAGGGCTGATGGTGACCAAGAGTCAGGACCACAGCCTCGCCGTCTACCCGCGGGAGCAGTTCGAGCAACTGGCCCGGCGTGCCGCGGCGACATCGCGCAGCAATCCCGAAGCCCGCGCCTTCCTGCGCAACCTGGCGGCCGGCACCGACGAGCAGCACCCGGACTCCCAGGGCCGGATCACGCTGTCGGCAGACCACCGCCGCTACGCCGACCTCAGCAAGGACTGCGTGGTGATCGGCGCCGTCGACTTTCTCGAGATCTGGGACTCCCGGGCCTGGCAGGACTACCAGCAGACCCACGAAGAGAACTTCTCCGCGGCCAGCGATGACGCGATCAGCGGCATTATCTGAGCCTGCGGTGAGACCGCGGCACGCCCGTGCAGCGTGGCCTCTGCCCGAACCGACCCTGGCGTACTTCCCCGACGCCAGGTTCGAGACGGACAGGGACCTCGATGCATGGGCGTCACACCGAGCCGGAGGTTGTCTGGTGGCCGGACACGACGAGCAGGGCCGGGCAGCGGTCCCGCACATCCCGGTCCTGCTGGAACGCTGCGTCGATCTACTCGCCCCGGCGTTGACCCGCACCGCACCCGACGGATCCGGTGCGGTGCTGGTCGATGCCACACTGGGCGCGGGCGGCCACGCCGAGCGATTCCTGGACAGGTTCGCCGGCCTGCGGCTGATCGGACTGGATCGCGACCCTGACGCGTTGGCCATTGCGGGACGCCGGCTGGCCCGATTCGGCGACCGTGTCGGTCTGGTCCGGACCCGCTATGACGGAATCGCATCGGCGCTGCGCGAAAGCGGCCTTGCGGCAACGGGTTCGGTGGACGGGGTGCTGTTCGACCTCGGCGTGTCCTCGATGCAGCTGGATCGCCCGGAGCGGGGCTTCTCCTATGCCAAGGACGCCCCGCTGGACATGCGGATGGACCCCGACGCCGAACTCACCGCCGCCGAGATCCTCAACACCTATGACCGTCGGCAACTCGCCGACATTCTGCGCCGCTTCGGCGAGGAGAAGTTCGCCTCGCGGATCGCCGGCTTCATCGTCGAACGCCGCGCCGCCAGGCCCTTCACCCGCACCGGTGAACTCGTCGAGACGCTCTATGACGCGATTCCCGTCCCGGCCCGCCGCACCGGGGGCCATCCTGCCAAGCGCACCTTCCAGGCGCTGCGGATCGCGGTCAACGCCGAACTCGAGTCGTTGACCGCGGCGCTGCCCGCGGCCCTGGCCGCGCTCCGTCCCGGCGGGCGGATCGTGGTCATGGCCTACCAGTCGCTCGAGGACCGGATCGTCAAGACGGCCTTCGCCGCAGCGACGGCATCACGCACCCCGGCGGGACTGCCGGTCGAGTTGCCCGGTTACGGACCGGAGTTCGTCACGCTGACCCGCGGCGCCGAGCGCGCCGACATCGGCGAGATCGATCGAAACCCGCGCAGCGCCCCGGTTCGGCTGCGTGCTGTGGAACGTGCGCACGGAGAGGACATCGGATGAAGGTCGCCCGCAAGCCCGCCAGTCGCACGGGAGGCTCCCGAACGGACGCCGCCAACGGCACCGTCAAGGGCGCCGCCAAGGGCGCCGCCGCACCGGCGCGCCGCCGCGGTGCCGACGGCACGGCTCGCAAACGCCGTACCGGCGACGGTCCGGTGCGCGAGGCCCGCCCGCGTACCGCCACCCGGGCCAGTCGCCCCCATGAGCCGCGCGGTCTGCGGCAGGGACCGCAGACGGCCCCGGCTCCGCGGCCGACTGACCGGCCGGCCCGTGCCAAGACCACCAGTCAGGCCAAGGCACGTGCCAAAGCGCGTAAGGCCAAGGCGCCCAAAGCAGTCCGGCCACCGCTGCGCGAGCGGTTACTGGCCAGGCTCGCGACCATCGAGCTGCGCCCGCAGACGCTGCTGGCCAGGGTTCCGTTCGTCGTCCTCATCATCGGATCGCTCGCGATCGGACTGGCGATCACGCTGTGGCTGTCCACCGATGCCGCCCAGCGGTCCTACCAGCTGGGCACCGCCCGCGAACTCAACGCTGCGCTGGCCCAGCAGAAGGAAGCGCTGGAGCGCGACGTGCTCGAAGCGCAGTCGGCCCCCGCGTTGGCCGATGCGGCTCGCGATCTGGGCATGATTCCGTCAAAGGACACCGCACACCTGGTCCAGGACCCGGGTGGTAACTGGGTGGTGATCGGCCAGCCCAAGCCGGCAGAGGGCGTCCCACCGCCCCCGCTGAACTCCAAGCTGCCCGAAGAGGTGCCGCCGGGGCCCAAGCCCGCGGCGCCCAAGCCGTTGCCGCCGGCATCCGCGTTGCTCGTGCCGGGGGCCGCCGGCGAGATCCCGGTCCGGCTGACCCCGGGGCTGCCGGGCGCGCTCGGTATCGCCGGCCAGGACGTCCCGGCGCTGGTGCCGTCGGCCACCGATGCCAACCCGCATGTACCGGCGGCCGGTGCGGCGCTGCCCGGACCCGCACCGCTGCCGGGGCCTGCGTTGCCGTTGCCGTTGCCGTTGCCGTTGCCGTCGCCGTCGCCGTTGCCGTTGCCGTTGCCGTTAGGGCTGCCGGCCGGCGACACGCTGGCGATCCCGCCTGCCGCCGCTGTGGGAGTCCCGGTACCTACAGTTGCACTTGTGCCTCCTGTGACTGATGTTGCTGCTGAGGTCGCTCCTGTCGGAGTGGCCCATTGAGCCGCGTCGGTAAACCGGGGTCGCGGCCGCCCGCCGGCCGGCAGCGGCGGGGCGGCAAGACCGCCGCGGAGCCGGTACCCGTCGGCCATGGCCCGGCTGCCACCGCACGCCGCGTCCGGACCGTCGCCGAGACCGGGCCGGACAGCTCGTCCTTCGTCTACCGCTACCGGGTCGGCAATATCGTGATTCTGCTGGCCCTTCTGGTCGCCGCCGCGCAGCTGTTCAACCTGCAGGTGCCCAGCGCGGCCGGGCTGCGCGCCCAGGCCGCCGGCCAGCTGAAGGTGACCGATGTCGAGCAGGCGGTCCGGGGTGCCATCGTGGACCGCAACTTCGACAAGCTGGCCTTCACCATCGAGGCCCGGGCCCTGACGTTCCAACCGACCAAGATCCGCAAGGAACTCGCCGAGGCCAAGCAGAAGTCGCCGAGCGCCCCAGACCCGGACCGCCGGCTGGTCGATATCGCCAGGGAAGTCGCGGCCAAGCTCGACAACAAACCGGATTACGCCACCGTGCTCAAGAAACTGCGCGGCAACGAGACCTTCGTCTATCTGGCCCGCGCCGTCGACCCGGGCATCGCCAACGCGATCACCAAGAAGTACCCCGAGGTGGGTGCCGAACGGCAGGACCTGCGCCAGTACCCCGGCGGGTCGCTGGCCGCCAACGTGGTCGGCGGGATCGACTGGGACGGTCACGGACTGCTCGGGCTGGAGGATTCGATGGACTCGGTCCTGGCCGGTTCCGACGGGTCGATCACCTACGACCGCGGCTCCGACGGCGTGGTGATCCCGGGTAGCTATCGCAACCGCCATCGGGCGGTCAACGGTTCGACGGTCCAGTTGACCCTCGACGACGACATCCAGTTCTACGTCCAGCAACAAGTTCAGTTGGCCAAGAACGCCTCCGGCGCCCGCGACGTGTCGGCGGTGGTGCTCGATGCCAAGAGCGGTGAAGTGCTCGCGATGTCGAACGACAACACCTTCGATCCGAGCCAGGACATCGGCCGGCAGTCCGACCGGCAGATCGGCAACCTCCCGGTGACCTCGCCCTTCGAACCCGGCTCGGTGAACAAGCTCGTCATCGCCTCGTCGGTGATCGAGGACGGCCTCTCCAACCCTGATGAGGTGCTCAGCGTCCCCGGCTCGATCGGCATGGGCGGGGTCAACATCAAGGATGCGTGGGCTCACGGCGTCCTGCCGCTGACCACCACCGGGGTCTTCGGTAAGTCCTCCAACGTCGGCACCCTGATGCTCGCCCAGCGTGTCGGCCCGCAACGTTTCTACGAGATGCTCGGCAAGTTCGGACTGGGTCAGCGGACGAATGTCGGACTGCCGGGAGAGAGTGCCGGAATCGTGCCGCCGATCGACCAGTGGTCCGGCAGCACCTTCTCCAATCTTCCCATCGGACAGGGTCTCTCGATGACCCTGCTGCAGATGACCGGTATGTACCAGGCCATCGCCAATGACGGGGTGCGCATCCCGCCGCGCATCGTGAAGGCCACCATCGCCCCGGACGGATCCCGCACCGAGGAGCAGCAGCCCAGCGGTATCCCGGTGGTCTCGCCGGAGACCGCGCGCACCGTGCGCAATATGTTCCGGGCGGTCGTCCAGCGTGACCCGATGGGCGCCCAGCAGGGCACCGGCCCGGCCGCGGCGGTGCAGGGCTATCAGGTCGCCGGCAAGACCGGAACCGCCCAGCAGATCAATCCGGCCTGCGGCTGCTACTACGACGACGTGTACTGGATCACCTTCGCCGGGATGGCTCCGGTCGACGACCCGCGATACGTGATCGGGATCATGATGAACGCCCCGGCGCGCAACGCCGACGGCACGCCCGGATACTCGGCGGCGCCGTTGTTCCACAACATCGCCGCCTGGCTGATGCAACGGGAGAACGTGCCGCTCTCACCCGACCCGGGTCCGCCGCTCACGCTGCAGGTGACCTGAGGTCGGCATTCCTCGGTAGGGTAACGAGCCGATCGGGTGGCCGGTGCGATCTGGAGTGCGGCCGGCATTGGAGGAGGTGACCGGCGGTGACCAGTGCACTTCGACCACGCAACACCCCGGGGGTGTCCCTTCGGCTACTGGCCGCCAGGGTGCATGCCGCCGCCGTCGTCGGCGCGGAGATCCCCGATGTCCGCATCGGCGGGGTCACACTGCGGGCCCAGGACGCCGCGCCGGGGGACCTGTTCGCCGCACTGCCGGGTGCTTCGGCGCACGGTGCCGATTTCACCGGGGTGGCGGTCGACAGCGGTGCCGTGGCGGTCATCACCGACGCCGACGGTGCGGCGGCCATCCACCGACGTCTCGGCGAACCTGCCCCGGTACCGGTGCTGGTGCATCCGGCACCGCGTTCAGTGCTCGGTGCGCTGGCCGCCGACGTCTACGGCCATCCGTCGGATCGGGTCGTTGTGCTGGGCGTGACCGGTACCTCCGGCAAGACCACCGCGGCCCACCTGATCGAGTCGGGGCTGCGGTCGGCGGGTCGGGTCGCAGGCATGATCGGAACCGTCGGAGTCAGGATCGCCGGGGTCGAGGTGCCCAGCGCGCTGACCACACCCGAGGCGCCTGCGCTGCAGGCACTGCTGGCGGTGATGGCCGAACGGGGTGTGGACACCGTCGTGATGGAGGTGTCCAGTCACGCTCTCGAACTTGGCCGGGTGGACGGAATCCGTTTCGCAATAGGCGGTTTCACCAATCTGTCCCGCGATCACCTGGACTTCCACCCCACCATGGAGGCCTACTTCGAGGCCAAGGCGAAGTTGTTCGACCCGGCCTCGCCGGTGCACGCGCGGGCCGCGGTGGTCTGTGTCGACGATGACGCCGGCCGGCGGATGTCGCGGCGGGCCGCCGCCACGGTAACCGTCAGCGCCGAAGGCAACCAGGCGGATTGGGCAGTGCGCGACGTCGTCGTTCTGGACAGCGGACTGCAGGAGTTCACCGCAGTCGACCCGGCCGGGGTCCACCACCGGCTGCGGATCGGGCTGCCCGGCCGCTACAACGTCGCCAATGCGCTGCTGGCCCTGGCCATGCTGGACGGCATCGGGGTCTCCCCGGAGCAGGCGTCGCCCGGGCTGCGCAGCGCCACCGTGCCCGGCCGCCTCGAGTTGATCGACCGCGGCCAGGACTTCCTCGCCGTCGTCGACTACGCACACAAACCCGGTGCGCTGCGGGCGGTGCTGGAAACCCTTCGGCGGCCGGACGGGCGGCTGGCCGTGGTTTTCGGCGCCGGCGGCAACCGTGATCCAGGCAAACGGGAGCCGATGGGCCGGGTCGCCGCCGAACTGGCCGACCTGGTGGTGGTCACCGACGACAATCCGCGCGACGAGGATCCGGCGACGATCCGGGCGGCCATCCTGGCCGGTGCGGCGGCGAGCGCCGGTGATCGCAGCGCCCACGAGGTCGTCGAGATCGGTGATCGGCGCGCCGCGATCGAGTACGCGGTCGGCTGGGCGCGCCGCGGAGATGTGGTGGTGATCGCCGGTAAGGGGCACGAGACCGGTCAAACCGGCGGCGGGCAGACCCGGCCGTTCGACGACCGCGATGAACTGGCGAACGCGCTGGAGAGGATGGCCCGGTGATCGACCTGACGGTGGCCCGGATCGCCGAGATCGTCGGCGGTCGACTGTCCGATATCAGCGCCGAGGAGGCCGAGGCGACGCACGTCACCGGAACCGTGGAGTTCGACTCCCGGGCGGTCACGCCGGGCGGGCTGTTCCTGGCAATGCCCGGCGCCCGTTCCGACGGTCACGACTTCGCCGCCGGCGCCGTGGCGGCCGGGGCGGTGGCGGTGCTCGCCGCCCGGC
>JBFYOR010000333.1:0-3512 GCA_041303695.1 Mycobacterium sp.
GGTCAGATTGCTCAAGCCACCACGGGAATCGTTGGACGGGTTCGTCATCGGCGCACTGGGCGCGCTGTCGTTCACCGGGGCGGCGACCACCACCCGACTGGCCCCCCAGTTCGTATCCGGACTCATCGAGAACGTCCAGCCGCTCCGACTGTTCGTCGAGGCCGTTCTCTACGGTGTCACCGTGCCCCTGACCGCCGCGGCGGTCGGGGGGCTGATCGGCATTTTGCTGTGGTTCCGTCCCGGCACCCGCGCCGGCGAACGTCCCGGCCGGGTGCGAGCCGTGCTCACGCTGTTCACCGTGCTGGCGGGGATGGTCTACGCAGCGATCTGGTTGGTCGACGCCTCCCGGCTGCCGAAGTGGCCACAGCTGGGCCTGCACGTCCTGATTGCGGTGGTCGCCCTGCTGACCGCGCGAGTCTGCGTGCAGCTTGCACTGCTGCACGAACAACCCGATCCGGCGACCGGACAACCCGTGTTGTGCGTGCACTGTGACCATGTGGTTCCCGATATGGCGTTCTGTCCGGCCTGCGGGGCGGCCGCGCGGGCCTCGTCGCGTTCGTCTCGCCGGCAGCGCCGCGAGTCACCCCCCACACTCCACGACCGCGCAGACGGCGAGGACGGCGAGGACGGCGAGGACGGCGAGGACGTATAATACAAATCAAGCCCGTCTGGGCACAGAAAGTAGGAAATTCATCATGCGGTCATCTTTGACTCGGCAGTTCGCACTCGCGGCCGGTGCCGTGGCCATCGTCGGTATGGGTGCGCTGAGCGCCTGCAGTACCGAAACGAAGGAGAAGCCTGCCGAGACCACCGCTCCGACGCAGTCCAGCGCGCCGGCTCAGCCGTCCCCGACTGAAAAGGCCGTCGGGCCCGGTGGCAACAACTCGTTCTCGCCGACGGTGAAGGCTCGGCCGGCGCCGACCGCCCTGCCGGGCAACGTCGTCACAGGCGGCTGATCCCGGCCGTTACCGGCTGAGTTGTGACGTGTCCCCGCTGACGTCGAGGACACTGCTGGCCACCGCGCTGGCAGTGTCCACGGCGTTCGGCTCCTTCGTTGTGTCCGAGCGGAGCGCACCTCCGTTATCGGTGCCGGAACGGATCGGCGGACCGTACGCTGCCCTGCTGGCCGCCTCGGACGATCTCGGCCCCGCTCGCGGTCGCCAGGTGGAGCTGACCGTCGCTCTGCACGGTTCGGCGCGGCCGGACCGGCTGTATGACTGGGCCCGGCGCAATGGGCTCATGGTGCGCTGGCGCCAGGGTGACGCCTGGGCTGTGCTGGGTGGGCCGCCGGGCGCGGTGGCATCTGCTCTCGACGTTGAGGTCCACGACTACCGCGGGCGACGCGGCCAGGTTTTCTATGCCTCGCCCCAGCAGCCGGCCGTGCCGGGACCGGTGCGTGCGGAGGTGGCCGGGTTGGGCCGCATCCTGAGCTATACGCCGCACCGCGAGTCGCGGCCCCCGGTGCCGCCGCTGGAAGTACCCGACCAGGGACTGAGCCCCGACGCGCTGCTGCGTGCCTACAACCTGCAACCGCTGCGCGACGGCGGGTACACCGGTAAAGGCGGCACCGTGGTGGTGTTCGCCTTCGACGGATTCGACCAGGCCGATCTGGACCTGTTCTCCTCGACGTTCAATCTGCCGGCCTTCACGCCCGATGTGATCGGCGGCCAGCCGCCCGCCCGCCGCGGGGAGGCCACCATGGACCTGCAGGCCGCCCACGCGATCGCTCCGGACGCCAAGAAGGTGTTGGTCAACGCGCGGCCGACGGTGGAAGGCGAAGGCGCCTATCAGAAGATCGCCCAGATGATGGAGGACACCGCCCGCCGCTATCCCGGTGCGGTGTGGAGTTTCTCGATCGGCTGGGGCTGCGACAAACTCATCACCGCAGCCGACCTGGCACCGGTTCGGGCCGCGCTGGCGGCCGCCCAGGTGCAGGGCACGACCGCCTTCGACGCCAGCGGCGACCTGGCCGGCCTGGAATGCAAGGGTGGGACCGAATGGTCCGCGCCGCCGCACGCCGATAACGTGGGCCTCGACGCGGTCGCTTCCATACCGGAGATGACCAATGTCGGCGGCACCACGCTGTCCACCGCCGCCGACGGCCGATGGCTGGCGGAGCAGGCCTGGTTCGACGTGCCACTGTCCCAAGGCACCGCCGGCGGAGTGTCGGCACTGTTCGACCGGCCGGACTGGCAGAACTGGATGAACTTCGAGCGGGATACCCGCCAGCGGCTGACTCCGGACATCTCGGCGGTTGCCGACCCCTTTACCGGGGTGAAGATCATCTTCGATCAGCAGGTGATCGTCGGTGGCGGTACGTCGCTGGCCGCACCACTCTGGGCCGGGATGGCCGCGGTGATGAACCAGTACCTGCTCGAGAACGGCGGCCGGCTGCTCGGCGATATCAACCCGATGCTGTATCGCGTCGCCGAGGGAGCGCGGCTACCCGCATTTCGCGACATCGTCCTCGGCGGCAACGCTGTGGCGCTGGCCGGGCCGGGCTATGACCTGGCCACCGGCTTGGGAACGCCCGATGTCGACAACCTGGTCCGCAATATCCTCGTGCTGCAGAAGCTGGTGTCATGACCACCGCCGAGATCCCGGTGCCCACCATCGAGTGCCGGCGCTGCGAGGTCGAGGTGCCGGCCGGCAACTACTGCGGACTCTGTGGCTGTCATCCGACTGCGGATCCCGAGCAGAGCATGCTGTGGCAGCGCCGCACGGCATTCGGCGCGGCACCGGGCGAGAATGTGCTGCGCCCGTATCTGGCCAGTTCACTGTTCCCCCAGTTGCCGAGCGGGTCTCGGCGCCCATTCCGGGTGATGCTCGTCCTGGCCGCGGCCGGACTTCTGCTCGCGGCCCTGCTGCGCCTGCCGGCCCTCGGGATCGCGATCGGCGCACTCGGGCTGCCGTTGCTGTTCGGCCTGTACCTGCGGGCCTCCGGCGCTGACCGTGACGTCCCGCGCACCTCGTTGATCATCGCCGGGGTGCTCGGTGCGCTGCTCGGGACGGCCTGGGTCCTGGTAAGCGGCCATGTGATCGCGAGCAACTTCGGGGTCCCGATGTCGGTGGGCCTGGCGTTGCACCACCTGATGCGGGAGGGCTTCGTCGTCCCCGCGGTCGGGATGGTGCTGATGATCGTGCCGACCGTGGTGGTCCGGCTGGTCCGACCTGGTAGCCGGGAGTCGTTGGACGGCTTCATGATCGGGGCTTTCGCCGCGCTGGCCTTCAGTGCCGCGGCGACCCTGACCCGGCTGGCCCCGCAGGTGGCGACCGGGCTCATCAACCACAGCCGGCCGGTCAAGGGGCTGGTGATCGAGGGCGTCCTCTGTGGGGTGACGGTGCCGATCAGCGCCGCCGCGGCGGGCGGGATGGTCGGCATCGCGCTGTGGTTCCGCCGGCCGGCGGGCGGGCACGGCCGGGTGGGGTCGGCACTCGGGTTGCTGGCGGCCGTGGCCCTGCTGATGCACGCCGCAGTAGGCGTCATCGACATCGTGGGAGTGCCTCAGCTC
>JBFYOR010000334.1:0-2710 GCA_041303695.1 Mycobacterium sp.
TTCGTCGCCGGGGCCACCTTCGCCCAGAAGCTGGGCTGGACCGGCATCCCGGTGTCCTCCAGTTACGCGGCCTGCGCCTCGGGCACCCAGGCGTTGCAGTCGGCGCGGGCGCAGATCCTGGCCGGGCTGTGTGACGTCGCCCTGGTGATCGGTGCCGACACCACACCGAAGGGGTTCTTCGCCCCGGTCGGCGGCGAGCGCCGCAACGACCCGGACTGGCAGCGCTTCCACCTCATCGGGGCCACCAACACCGTGTACTTCGCGCTGCTGGCCCGCCGGCGGATGGACCTCTACGGTGCCACCCTGGAGGACTTCGCCATGGTGAAGGTGAAGAACTCCCGGCACGGCCTGAACAACCCAAATGCGCGCTACCGCAAGCAGAATTCGGTGGACGACGTGCTGGCCAGCCCGGTGGTCTCCGACCCGCTGCGGCTGCTGGACATCTGCGCCACCTCCGACGGTGCGGCGGCGGTCATCGTGGCCAGCAAGGCCTTCGCCGAGAAGCACCTGGGTTCGGTGGCGGGAGTGCCCTCGGTGCGCGCGGTCTCCACGGTGACCCCCAACTATCCGCAGCACCTGCCGGAACTGCCCGATATCGCCACCGATTCCACCGCCGCGGTGCCCGCCCCGGATCGGGTGTTCAAGGACCACATCCTGGATGCCGCTTACGCGGAGGCCGGGATCGGTCCGGAGGATTTGAGCCTGGCCGAGGTTTACGACCTGTCCACCGCGCTGGAACTCGACTGGTACGAGCATCTGAGCCTGTGCCCCAAGGGTGAGGCGGAGCAGCTGCTGCGCTCGGGCGCCACCGCGATCGGCGGCCGGATCCCGGTCAACCCCTCCGGCGGGCTGGCCTGTTTCGGTGAGGCCATCCCGGCCCAGGCCATCGCTCAGGTCTGCGAGCTGACCTGGCAGTTGCGCGGGCAGGCCACTGGCCGCCAGGTCGAGGGTGCCACCGTCGGCATCACCGCCAACCAGGGCCTGTTCGGCCACGGGTCCTCGGTGATCGTCGCGCGCTGAGATGGCGGAGATCGTCGTCACCGTCAAGCCGGGCAGCAGGAAGGGCCCGCTCGTCGAGGCAGCCGACGACGGCTCGCTCACCGTGTACATCCGAGAGCGCGCGATCGAGGGCAAGGCCACCGAAGCCGCCACCAGAGTTCTGGCCAATCATCTGGAAGTGCCGAAAAGCCGGCTCGAACTGGTTTCCGGGGCGACCTCGCGGATCAAGCGCTTCCGGGTCAGCTAGCCAGCGAGGCCGGTTTCGCGGCCGCTACGCCACACCCAGATACGCCGCCCGCACGCTGTCGTCGGCCAGCAACTCCCGGGCCGGGCCCTCACGGGTGACGGTTCCGGTCTCCAGGATGTAGGCCCGGTCGGACCGGCTCAGCGCCTGCTGGGCGTTCTGCTCCACCAGCAGCACGGTGGTTCCCTGCGCGTTGATCTCGGCGATGATGCCGAAGATCTGCGAGATCACCATGGGCGCCAGACCCATAGACGGCTCGTCGAGCAGCAGCACCCGGGGCCGGGCCATCAATGCCCGCCCGATGGCCAGCATCTGCTGTTCGCCGCCGGACAGCGTGCCGCCGACCTGTTTGCGGCGCTCGGCCAGTCTCGGGAAAGTCTCCAATACCCAGTTCAGCTGCTCGTCATGTGCGGCCTTGGACTCGAATTTGCGCCCATAGCAACCCATTTCGAGGTTGTCCGCCACGGTCATGCCGGGAAAGACGCCCCGGCCCTCCGGTGCCTGGATCAGGCCGTCGATGACTCGCCGGTGCGCCTTGACCCTGGTGATGTCGCGGCCGTCGAACCAGACCGAACCGGCCGCCAGCGGCCGCAGGCCGGAGATGGCCCGCATCAGGGTGGTCTTGCCGGCCCCGTTGGCGCCCAGCAGGGTCACCAGTTCGCCCTGGTTGACGACCAGCGAAACACCGTGCAGCGCTTCGATTCTGCCGTACCGGACCACGACGTCGCGGACCTCCAGCAGGGGTACGGCGGCTTTCTCAGAGTTGGTCATCGGGCACCCCCAGGTAGGCGGCGATCACCGCGGGATCCTCGCGGATCTCGGCGGGTAGGCCGTCGGCGATCTTGCGGCCGAACTCCAGCACCACGATCCGGTCGGTCACCCCCATCACTAACCTCATATCGTGCTCGATCAGCAACACCGTGTAGCCGTCATCGCGGATCGCGCGGATCAACTCGATCAGGGCCGCCTTCTCGCTCGGGTTGAATCCGGCGGCGGGTTCGTCGAGACACAGCAGTTTGGGCTCGGTGGCCAGCGCCCGGGCGATCTCCAGGCGCCGCTGATCGCCGTAGGGCAGATTCTTGGCCTTCTCCTCGCCGCGGTGGGCGATGCCGACGAAATCAAGCAGCGCGGCCGCCTTCTCGATGGCGCTGCGCTCCTCCCGGCGGTGCCGGGCCGAGCGCACCAGTGCCCCGGGCACCGAGGTCCGGTGCCGGGCGTCGGTGCCGACGACGACGTTCTCCAGCGCGGTCATCTCCCCCCACAGCCGGATGTTCTGGAAAGTCCGCGCGATGCCCAGCCGGGTGATCTGGTGGCGTTTGAGCCGGCCCAGGGTTTCGCCGTCGAAGACCACCGTGCCCGAGGTGGGCCGGTACACCCCGGTGATGGCGTTGAAGCAGGTGGTCTTGCCGGCTCCGTTGGGGCCGATCAGCCCGAGGATCTCACCGCGCTTGATCGCGAAGTTGACCG
>JBFYOR010000335.1:0-4499 GCA_041303695.1 Mycobacterium sp.
GAACGTCCCGGGGACGCTGCAGCAGGTTGTGGTGAGCGTCGTCCCCGGTGAACCGCTGTTCGAGGAACGGGTAGATGATGAGCAGCAGGAACACCACGCCCATGATCACCGCCACCCAGAATGCGGCCGGGATGGTGTGGTTGCCGATGTAGATGTCCCACGGCGGGAACAGCCGGATCAAGCCGTCGGTCCACATCATGTAGAAGTCAGGCTGCGAACCGGCCGACACCTGGGACGGCTTGTACGGACCCAGCTGCCAGATCGGGTTGATCTGCAGCAGTCCGCCCATCAGTCCGAGGATGCCGACGATCATCGCGAAGAACGCACCGGACTTGACCGCGAACACCGGCATGACGCGCACGCCGACGACATTGCTCTCGGTGCGCCCCGGGCCGGGGAACTGGGTGTGCTTCTGGAACCACACCAGCGCGAGGTGAATGCCGATGAGTGCCAGCATGATCCCGGGCAGAACCAGGATGTGCAGGGCGTAGAGCCGCGGCATGATGATCATGCCGGGGAAGTCTCCGCCGAACAGCGCCCAGTGCATCCAGGTGCCGATCAGGGGCAGACCCAGGGTGATCGAGGACAGTGCGGCGCGGACGCCGGTGCCCGACAGCAGGTCGTCGGGCAGTGAGTAGCCGAAGAAACCCTCGAACATCGCCAGGATCAGCAGCAGCGCGCCGATGATCCAGTTGGCCTCGCGGGGTCTGCGGAATGCTCCGGTGAAAAACACCCGGGCCAGGTGCACCATGATCGACGCGGCGAACAGCAACGCCGCCCAGTGATGGACCTGGCGGACGAACAGGCCGCCGCGTACCTCGAAGCTGATCTCCAGGGCGGTTTCATAGGCCCGCGACATCTGAATGCCGCGCAACGGCTGGTAGACGCCGTCGTAGGTGACATGGGCCATCGACGGGTCGAAGAACAGGGTCAGGTAGACGCCGGTCAGCAACAGGATGATGAAGCTGTACAGCGCGACCTCACCCAGCAGGAATGACCAGTGCGTGGGGAAGACCTTATTGAGCTGGCGCCGCAATGCCGCCGACGGGTGATAACGCGAATCGATATTGTCGGCAGCCTGATCGAGGCGGTCGGCGACGCTTTTGCTCATGATCTGCGCTCCCAGAATGCCGGTCCTACGGGTTCGATGAAGTCGCCGTTGGCGACCAGATAGCCATCCTTGTCGATGGTAATCGGCAGCTGTGCCAGTGCACGGGCGGCCGGTCCGAAGATAGGCCGGGCGAAGTGCAGTGCGTCGAACTGTGACTGGTGGCACGGGCACAGGATGCGGTAGGTCTGCTGCTCGTAGAGAGAGGAGGGACAACCCAGGTGCGAGCAGACCTTGGTGTAGGCGAACAACTCACCGAAGTTGAAGCTCTCCTGGCCCTGCCGTTTGACGACGCGGGGCATGTCGACCGGCTTGATACGGATCAACATGACCGGGTTGCGGACACCGTAGGCGATATGGGTGAGCTTCTCATGGGACTCGACAGTGGTGCCGTCGCCGTCTTCTTCACGCCACGGGAACACCGTCTCCATGCCGCCGGCGTCGATATCCTCCGGCCGCATCTTGATGAAGGGGGACTCGCCGGGTCGGCCGGTCGCGCGGCCGAGGAAGATCGTTTCGCCCTGGTAGCGGGGGGTCCAGTCCGACGTCCACAGCAACGCCCTGGGACCGTCGGCAGTCGCCACCACGGGCTTCCACGGGTTCTTGATGATGCCGCCGAGTGCGGCGACCAGGGTTCCGGCGCCGAACGCGCCGAGACCGATACCGGCTGCCACTCCGATCATCTTGCGGCGCTTGATCGTCGAGCTCTCGAAGGCGTCCACCAGTGTCGCGGCGGAGGTCTTGCGTTCGAGCTCCGGGGACCGTCCGTCATGGCGGTCCTGGATGGAGATCTCCTCGGGGATGAACCTCTTCTGAAAGAGGACCGCCCCGACGCCGATCGCCAGGATGGACAGGCCGAAGGTGATCCCGTACATCGGCGTCGCCCAGGAGTACAGCAGGTTGCCCTTGACGCCGTAGGGCTTGTACTCCCACGGCCAGAACAGGAAGACCAGCAGCAGCAGCAGGCCCATCAGGCCACCGAACATCAGCCAGAACGACACCAGGCGCTCGGACCGCTTCTCTGCGCGGGTGCCTGGGACCGGCCAGCGGTCCTGCTTGAAGACGGTCTCGACGCCGTCCATCCGGCCACCGAGGGCGGCAAGTTCGGCCTCTGACATCGCGGAGATGTTCTCGCCCTGCGGGTTGTTCGATTCGCTCATGAACGTGCCCCGATCCACATCGCGACCCCGATCGCGGCCACGATTCCAATGATGAAGATAGCCATGCCCTCAGGTGCCGGCCCGAAGCCGCCCAGGCCGTAGCCGCCCGGGTTCATCGTCTCCGCCGACGAGCGCACATAGGCGATGATGTCCTTCTTCTCCTCCGGGCCAAGCTGGCGATCGGAGAATTTAGGCATGTTCTGCGGGCCGGACACCATCGCGGTGTAGATCTGTGCGGGAGTGGCCGGGTCCAGACCGGGCGCGTACTTGCCGGACGAGAGCGCGCCGCCGCGGCCGGTGAAGTTGTGGCACGACGCGCAGTTGAGGCGGAACAGATCGCCGCCGCGCGCCACGTCATTGCCGATCAGCGACTTGTCTGAGATCTGGCCGTTGGCATCGCGGGGGACCAGCGGCCCGCCGCCGATGCTCTGCACGTAGGCGCCCATGGCGTCGGTCTGCGCCAGGTCGAAGTTCGGCGGTTTGCGCATGGCCTGGGCCTCATTGCGCATCATCGGCATCCGGCCGGTGTTGACCTGGAAGAACACGGCTGCCTCGCCAACGCCGACGAGGCTGGGGCCGCGGCCGTTGACACCCTGCAGGTTGGCGCCGTGGCAGGTGATGCAGGCCGTCTCGTAGAGCTGCTGGCCGGTGCGCAGAAGCGCCGACTGTGACTCATCGGCCACGGCCACCTGCGGCTTCGGGGTCAGGGTGGCGGCGGTGACGCCGGCCAGGACCAGACCGAACAGCAGCAGAACGGCCCCGGTCAGCCGACGGCGTACCCGCCGGCGCGACTTGTCGCTCATACCGGATCCCTTCTTGAACACCGAACCGTTGATCATCGGACCCCTTCTCATCAACGGATGAAGTAGATCGTCGCGAACAGGGCGATCCAGACGATGTCGACGAAGTGCCAGTAATAGGACACCACGATCGCCGCGGTCGCCTGGGCCGGAGTGAACTTGCTCATCCGGGTGCGCATCAGCAGCAGGATGAAGGCGATCAGACCACCGACGACGTGCAGGCCGTGGAAGCCGGTCGTCATGTAGAAAACGCTGCCGTAGGCGCTGGAGGCGATCGTCGTCCCGTGCGTCACTAGGTGGTAGTACTCGTAGGCCTGGCCGAGGACGAAGAAGGTGCCCATCGCCAAGGTGATCGTGTACCACCGGCGCAGCCCGAACACATCGCCGCGTTCGGCGGCGAACACGCCCATCTGGCAGGTGAACGACGACGCGATCAGCACGAGCGTGACCGGAACCGCCTGATAGAGGTTCAGTTCTGTCGGCGGCGGCGGCCAGGCCCCTGCCGCGTGGGAGCGCGCGGTGAAATACATCGCGAACAGTCCAGCAAAGAACATCAACTCGCTGGAAAGCCACACGATGGTGCCGACACTGACCATGTTGGGTCGGTTCAGCGAATGCACCCGCGACGTTATGGCGGTTCCGGAGCTACCTGCAGCACTCGTCACAGGAAGAAGTATGACGCTTTGTAGTTGTTGAGGTACAGCCAGGGGCCGAATTCGTCACAACAAGTTTTTCGAGGCCGGTCGCCGGCCTTGGTGGCCGGTGTGCGACGTGCGACGATCTGGCGGTGGAAACACCCGCTGGCGGGCCCGCCGCCGATGCCCTGACCTCATCATGGCCGCAGGTCCTGGGCCGATTGACCACCGGATCCGAACTCGTCCCGGGGGAGGCCGCCTGGGCGATGGACCAGATCATGGCCGGGGCTGCCACACCGGCCCAGATCGCCGCCTTCGGCGTGTCGATGAAGATGAAGCGTCCGACGGCCGCGGAGGTGCGTGAACTGGCCGACACCATGCTGGCCTACGCCCTGCGGGTTCCGACCGATGTCATCGGCACCGAGACCGTCGACGTCGTCGGCACCGGCGGTGACCGGGCCAATACGGTGAACCTGTCCACCATGGCCGCGATCGTGGTGGCCGCGGCCGGTGTGCCGGTGGTCAAACACGGCAACCGTGCGGCGTCGTCGCGCAGTGGCGGCGCGGACATGCTCGAAGCTCTCGGGGTTCGCATCGACCTCGGCCCCGACGAGGTGGCCCGTTGTGTCGCCGAGGTGGGTATCGGCTTCTGTTTCGCGCCGGTGTTCCATCCGTCGTACAAGTACGCGGGACCGCCACGCCGGGAGATCGGCGTGCCGACGGTCTTCAACATCCTTGGGCCGCTTACCAATCCGGCGGGACCGCGGGCCGGACTGATCGGGTGCGCGTTCGGTGA
>JBFYOR010000336.1:0-2854 GCA_041303695.1 Mycobacterium sp.
CCGGACGAAGCGAGGGAGCCCAGTACAGCTGGAAACTCGAGACCTCCACCGCCAGCAGGTCGGCCGGTCGGGACAGCACGTCGAGCACCGGTTCGCCGATGTTGCCGCACAGCACCGCCCGGCGCCGGTCGGCGAGCAGCATCTCGTGCAACATCGACGTGGTGGTGGTCTTGCCGTTGGTACCGGTGACCACCAGCCAGCGTCGTGGGGTGCCATAGTGGCCGGCGGCATCCAGTCGCCAGGCCAATTCGACGTCACCCCAGATCGGCACCCCGGCGGTCGCGGCCGCCGCCAGCACCGGATTGGTGGGCGGGAATCCGGGACTGGTGACGACCAGGTCGAAGTCGCCGGCCCGGGCCGCAGCCTCGTCGGGGGCTACGACCTGCACGTCGCCGAGTGCGCGCGCCATCGCGGCGTCGTCATCGCACACCCAGAGCCGGACATCCCAGGAGGCCAGTGCCGCCACCACCGCGCGGCCGGTGACGCGCGCGCCCGTCACCAGCACGCGCGCCCCGGGCGCCAGGGGCGTGAGCCCGTCAGGCTCCGATCGCACCGAGCCACTCGCCGTAGAACAGCGACACCCCCAACCCGCAGGCGATCGCGGTGAGCAACCAGAACCGGATGATCACCGTGGTCTCCGCCCAGCCGACGAGCTCGAAGTGGTGGTGGAACGGAGCCATCCTGAACACCCGCCGCCCGGTGGACCGGAAGGCGATGATCTGAACCACCACCGAGGCCACCTCGGCGACGAACAGTGCGCCCAGCACCACCGCGAGCACTTCGGTGCGGCTGGTGATGGACAACCCGGCGATGATCCCGCCGAGCGCCAGCGATCCGGTATCGCCCATGAAGATCTTCGCCGGGGCGGCGTTCCACCACAGGAACCCGATACAGGCTCCGGCGGTGGCCGCGGCGATCAGCGCCAGATCCAGCGGGTCGCGGACGTTGTAGCAGCCGATTCCGGGGGCCGTGGCGCAGGCGTTGCGGTACTGCCAGAACGTGATCAGCACGTAGGCGGCACTGACCATGGCCATGCTGCCGGCCGCCAGCCCGTCGAGGCCGTCGGTGAAGTTCACCGCATTCGACCAGGCGCTGACCACCACGACGACGAACAGCACGAACAGCAGCGGGGGCAGGGCCACGGTGGAGATCTCGCGCACATAGGACAGTTGGTTGCTGCCCGGGGTGAGCCCGTCGGCGTTGGCGAACTGCAGCACCAGGACCCCGAACAGCACGGCGGCTGCGATCTGTCCGATGGTCTTGGCGGTCTTGTTCAGACCGAGGTTGCGCGACCGGCGGATCTTGATCAGGTCGTCGAGGAAACCCACCCCGCCGAGTGCGGTGGCCAGGCCGAGGACCAGCAGTCCGGACGCCGACGGACCGACTCCGTCCAGCGTCAGGCCGACCAGGTGGGCGCCGAGATAACCGGCCCAGATGCCGGCCAGAATCGCCACGCCGCCCATCGACGGGGTGCCGCGTTTGTTCTGGTGACTGGGCGGGCCGTCCGCGCGGATCTCATGGCCGAAACCCTGCCGGGTGAACAACCGGATCAGTGACGGCGTCAGCAGGATCGACACCGCCAGCGAGATGCCGACCGCAATGAGAATCTGTCTCACGTCTGCTCCGCCTGCTCGGCGAGTGCGTCGGCCAGCGCGCCCAGGCCGGCCGCGTTGGACGCCTTGACCAGCACCACGTCCCCGGGCGCGAGCTCAGCACGCAGCAGCGCCAGCGCGGCGTCGGCGTCGGGCACCATGGTCGACTCCGGCCCCCAGGACCCCTCCATCACCGCCCCGTGGTGCATGGCGCTCATAGGCCTCCCGGTTCCGACGACGACGAGCCGACTGATATCTAAGCGCACCGCGAGCCGGCCGACACGGTCGTGCTCGGTTATCGAGTCCTCGCCCAGTTCCCCCATCTCCCCGAGCACCGCCCAACTGCGACTGCCGGAGCCGGACCGCGCCATCACCGCCAGAGCCTGCAGGCCGGCCCTCATCGAGTCGGGGTTGGCGTTGTAGGCGTCGTTGATGATCGTCACCCCGTCGGGCCGGGTCCGCACCTCCATCCGGTGCCGGGAGGCCGGAGCGGCCCCCGCCAGCGCGTCGGCGATCTGCTGCAGGTTCGCACCGCATTCCAGCGCCACCGCCGCCGCGCTGAGCGCGTTGCCGACCTGGTGCTCGCCGTGGACGGCCAGTTCGATATCCACCTCGCCGACGGGCGCGCACAGCCTGAATCGGGGTCGGGCAAGGCCATCGAGCACGACGTTCTGCGCCCTGATATCCGCCGTCGCGGTGCCTCCGACGGTGACCACCCGGGCCGCGGTCCTGGATGCCATGGCGGCTACGAGTGCATCGTCGGCATTGAGGATCGCCACGCCGGAGGCCGGAACCGCCTCGACCAGTTCACCTTTCGTCAGGGCGATCATCTCCCTGGAACCGAACTCGCCCAGGTGGGCGGTACCGACGTTGAGCACGACGGCGATCGACGGCGGTGCGATCCGGGCCAGCGCCGCGATATTTCCGCGGTGCCGGGCAGACATCTCCAGCACCAGGAAGTCGGTGTCCCGGGTGGCGCGAAGCACCGTCCACGGATGGCCGAGTTCGTTGTTGTACGAACCCGGCGGCGCCACCACCTCGCCGAGTGGCCGCAGCACGGCGGCAACAAGGTCCTTGGTGGACGTCTTGCCCGAGGACCCGGTGATGCCGACGATCCGCAAGCCCCCCGCAACCAACTCGGCGGCAACCGCGGCGGCGAGCTTCGCCAGCGCGGCCAGCACTGCCGCGCCGGATCCGTCGGCGTCGTGCTCGAGCACCCCGGCGTGCGCGTCGGCGGCCGCCGTCGGCGGGACGATGATGGC
>JBFYOR010000337.1:0-3284 GCA_041303695.1 Mycobacterium sp.
GCCGGCCCCAGCTGTTGGCGGCCGGCGCGCAGCTCGACCGAATCGTCAACCAACTGAACTCGGTCATCGCCTCCGACCCGGCCAGCCCGTCGATGCTGAGCGCCCTGGTCTCCGCGGCCGAAGGCCTGCAGCAGACCGCGCCCGATCTTCTCGACGCCCTGCACCAGGCGGTCGGCCCGATGCAGACTCTCGTGGAGCAGCGCGCCCAACTCGACGCGATGCTCACCGGCGGCGCCAATACCCTCGGCACCACTTACACCGCACTGGCCAACCATGTCGACCGGATGATCACCATCAGCCGCCAACTCACCCCGGTCACCGGAGTGCTGGCCCAGACGGCTGGAAACTGGCTGCCCGGTCTGCAGAAGATGACCACCTTCTCCGGAAAGTTTTTCCAAGGTTGGGTTCCGGAGATGGATGCCTTAAGTCTGAGGGCGAACGTGGCGCTGACTCCCACCTTCTCCTACACCCGCGCGGACTGCCCGGCCTACGGTGAGCTGAAGGGCCCAAGTTGCTTCACCGCACCGCTGATCGCGGTGCGCCCGGATCTGCCCGAGGTGCTGCTGCCGCAGAACTACCAGCCGCCCAAGGATCTGATGCCGCCGCCGGGCACCGTCGTCGGGCCGAACGGCAACCTGGTCGCGGTCGGGCCGCCGCTGGTCAATCCCAACGGGCCCAATCTGATCGATCCGAACCCGCCGCTGTCCGAGGGCATCGGCACCGGGATCCTCGGCGGAGTCGGTCCGCCGATGACCCCGGCTCCGCCGGTACCCGGCACGGCCAATCCGGCCTTCGGGGGTCCGCCGCCAGCACCGAACCCAACACCGGCGCCCGTCGCGCCGGTCGCTCCGTGGCCGCCGGGTTATCTCCCCGGTGAGCCCGGAACGCTTCCGGCGGAAGCCGCCGCGCCAGCCTCGTACGGCGGGAACGTCGGCCCGGTCGGCAGTCCACAGGAGGTTCGCCAGCTGTCCTACATCACCGGCCGGCCAGCCACGACGGCCACCCAGTTGCTGCTGGCGCCGGTGGTGCGCGGGATGACGGTGTCCCAGGATCCGGTGTCCCAGCAGCAGGGGGCGTCCCGGTGAAGCTGCGCAAGATCGCCCTCGGACTGATCGCCTTCCTGACCGTCACCTCGGTGATGACCTGGCTGGTGTACTCCACCCTGGAGCGCGAGGTCAGCGGTCCCACCACTGCCTACGCAGCGGAGTTCACCGACGTGTTCGGCTTGCGCGACGGCGACGACGTCCGGATGGCCGGGGTGCGCGTCGGCCGGGTGATGAGCGTGGACCTGACATCGGGTAACCGCGCCAGGGTCGACTTCGAACTGCAGAACGACCAGAAACTGCAGGCCAACACCGAGGCCTCGATCCTGTATCAGAACATCGTCGGCCAGCGCTATCTCGACCTGCACCCGGGCAAGACCGGGGAGCCGACGCCGCTGCCGGCGGGCAGCGTCATCCCGGTCGATCGCACGGTGCCATCCTTCGACGTCGGGGTCGTGCTCAACGGCTACCAACCGCTGTTCGCCACGATCGACCCGAAGGCGGCAGACCAGATTTCCAATGCCGCCATTCAGGCCCTGCAGGGCGACACCACGGCCTGGGCCACCCTGGTCGACCAGACCGGAAAGCTCACCGAGACCGTCGCCGGCCGAGACGAGTTGCTCGGCGACATGATCACCGGGATGGACCGGTTGTTCGGCACCCTGGCCAAACAGAACGACAACATCGACAAGACGATCGCGAACGCCCAGCAGATGGTCGGCACCTTCAATGCGCGGCGCCCCGAGTTGATCTCCTCGATGGGTTCGCTGTCGCGGGTGATGCGCCAACTGGGCGCGGTCTCCAACGACGTGAATCCGTCATTGCAGGCCCTGATCGGCCGGGAGCCGGGCTTCGCGGCACACATGGTGTCCATCGAGCCTCAGCTGGCCTTCACCGGCGCCAACCTGCCGAAGCTGCTCAAAGGAGTCGCCCGCACCACCGGTGACGGTGCCTACCTCAATATCTACACCTGCGAGCTCAATGCGCTGGCCTTCTTCCCGGGTCTCAACGACGTGACCCCCATCGTCGTCAACGCCGCCACGCCCGGTAACCAGGCGCAGCACACTCCGAAGTGCAGGAACATGGCTAATGGCTGACGACACAGTTGAGCGCAAGTTCAAGGGACGCCCGCGCAAGCGCACCCTGGAAGATCGCAACCGCACCATGATCGGCTTGGTCGCGCTGGCCGTCATCGCCGTGCTGATGGCGGCCCTGGTGATCATCACCAAGGTGGGCCCCGGCTACAAACGCATCAGCGCCGACTTCATCCAGGCCGCCGCCCTGCTGCCGAAGAACCCGGTCACCGTCGCCGGCATCCCGGTCGGAACCGTCACCGGCATGCGACTGAACGGCGATCACGTCACCGTCGACATGCGCGTCCAGAACAATATCGACATCGGCAAGGACTCGAAGGCCGTCATCATGGTCACCACCATCCTGGGGTCGCGCTACCTGGCGCTGCACCCGGGCGGCGGCGGACCGCTGGAGAACAACACCATCGATCTGGACCACACCGAGGTTCCCTATGACCTCCAGCAGGCACTGCAGGACGTCGCGGTCAACTACGGCGAGGTCAACACCGACAATCTCGCGAGTGCCATCGAGGTGCTCGGCAAGCAGATCGAAGGGCTGCCGCCGCTGATCCCCAAGGCGATGGACAACCTGAAGAAGCTCTCGACGGTGATGGCCGATCGGCGTGACCAGTTCGGCAGCATGCTGAAGACCATGGACCTGGTGACCGCCACCTTGCGCCGCCAGCAGACCAGTATCGGCAGCATGGTCAATCAGGGCAACGAGTTACTCGGCGAATTCGTCATGCGCCGCGCCGCTTTTCACGCGATGATGCAGTCGCTCACCGATCTGGTCAACGTTCTCGACGACACCATTGTCGACGACCGGGCCGAGGTGGATGAACTGCTGGCCAATGTGAACACGCTGTCGACCCTGATGGCCAAGAACGACGGAATGCTGCGCGGCATCCTGCAGAGCGCCCCGTTGGCACTGCGCGGATTGGCCAACGCTAGCGGAACCGGTAACGCCGTGGAGGCCAACTTCACCAACGGCCTACTCGTCGACTCCTGGATGTGTGCGATCAGCGGCCGGGCCAAGCAGTTCGCCATGATCGAGTACTACAAGGACTGCAAGTGAAGCGCGGCAGGGGATTTCTGATCCTGGCCATCGTCGCCGCGGTGACAGTCGGGGTGGTCGGCGTCTACTCCTGGCAGCTGGCCAAGGCCCGGC
>JBFYOR010000338.1:0-5413 GCA_041303695.1 Mycobacterium sp.
CGCTGCCGTCGGGACCGCCGGGCTGTGCATGAAGTACCGGTTGTGGATACCGGTCACCGACCGGCGGTGGTGGGCTTACGTGTCGCGGCGGGCCAACTCGGCCAGCATTGCGTTGTAAGCGCTCATATCGGCGTCATGGTCGCGTACCGCCGCGCGGTCCTGGCGAACCGCGGTCCTGCGGTCGCTACGTCGCCACTGAATCAGCAGGGCCATCATCACCACCACCAGTGGTATCTCTCCGGCGGCCCAGGCTATCGATCCGCCGAGGTGTTGATCGGCGGAAAGATCTGTGTGCCAGGGCAATTGAAGCGAGCGATAGAACCGCTCCCCGAGGATGGGGGTCATGCCCATCAAGATCACCCCGAAGAACGCGTGCAGCGGGATCGAGGCGAACACCATCCCGATCTTGGCCAGTTGCGGGATGACGCGCGGTGCCGGGTCGATACCGATGACCACCCAGTAGAACAGGTAGCCGCTCATCAGGAAGTGAAGGTTCATCAGGACGTGTGCGGCGTGTTCCGGTGCCGCGGCATCGAAGATCCCGCCGAAGTACAGCACGTAAAAACCTGCGACGAACATGACGGTGGCCACCACCGGGTGGGTGAAGACACGCGACCACCTGCTGTGCAGTCCGGCCAGCAGCCACTCCCGCGGACCGGGCGGATTGTCCTTACCGGCCGCGGGCAGTGCCCGCAACGCCAGGGTGGTGGGGGCGCCGAGCACCAACAGGATGGGAATCAGCATCGACAGCAGCATGTGCCCGGCCATGTGCACGCTGAACATCGCCGGCATATAGCGGCCGACACCCGAAGAGGTGGTGAACAACAGCAGCGCGCAGCCGAGCAGCCACGCGGCGGTTCGCCCCACCGGCCAGTCGTCACCGCGGCGACGCAACCGGATCACCCCGGCGACATAGATCGCCGCCAGAACGATGGCGAGGGTTCCGAATAGCAGGTCGAAGCGCCAGTCCAACAGGATGCGGCTGACTGTGGGCGGGCCGGCCAGGTCGTACCCGAGCGCAACCTCGGCGGGTGACGGGTTGAGCAGCACCGGGGGCGGGGGCGGGGTCCGGCCCAGTCCGACCGCGATGCCGAAGGTCGCCCCGAACACCAGTGCCTCGGCCATCGCCAGCCGGATCAGCGGCGCCCGCGCTCCGGGACGGGACTGCAGTGCCGCCACCGCGGTGCGGCGCTGGCGCCACCCGATCACCCCGAGGACCACCAGCGCGACCACCTTGGCGACCACCAGCGCGCCGTAGGACGTGGACCACAGATCGGCGAATCGGATCCGCACGGCGGTGTTGACGGTCCCGGACAGCACCATCGCAACGAAGCAGCAGAGTGCGACCGCTGAGAATCGTCGGGCCGCCAGGGCGGTGTGGCCTCCCCCGCGCAGCGCGTGTGCCAGCAGCACCAGCAGGCCGCCGGCCCACAGTGCGCCGGCCACCAGGTGGATCATCAGGCTGCTGGTGGCCAGGTCATGGGATCCGCCGGCCGCCGAGTGCCCGGTCAGGGCCAGCGGCATCAGCGTGAGTACCGACCCGGCGAACAGCACCGGTGTCGGTGACCAGCGCAGCACCGACCTCGCCGCGACCGCGACCACCAGCGCGAGGATCGCCGTCGTGCGCCAGGCCGAGGCGGTGTCGACCAGATCGGCGGCCCGCCAGATCGCGGCCGGGCTGAGATGGCCGATCAGCGGTTCGCCAGAGATATCGGAGACGGTCAGCGGCACCAGCAGCACCGCACATACCGCCCAGACGCCGGACGCCGCCGACGCCAGCCGAAGCGCCCGGTAACCGTCCACATCGAGCACGCCGCTGTCCTGCGGGGGCACGAAGAACGCGGCGAACAGAAACCCGCCGACCGCGATGGCCGCGGCCACCTCACCGGCCGCCCGGACGAACGGCAGGCCGAGGGTGGTGACCGGACCCGGGTCGGGCAGCCCGGTTGCGGTCAGCGCGGCGGCCAGCGACAGCGCCCCGAGGGCAGCCGCCGTCACACCGGCGAGCAGGGCCACCGCGCCCAGCACCGGCCAGACGGCACCTCCCCGGGTCAGTTTCACAGCACCCGACGTCACCGGTTCAGCGTAGGACCCGCACGCAGCGGGCCTAGGGGGCGTCTTTGTACTCCACGTCGATGTTGTCGCCCTCGATGGTCGTCACGGTGACCTCGTAACCCTTTTTCTGGTCCCCGGTGACGGCCACGCATTCGACGAAGGTTCCGGCTTTGGCCATCGCGTCGTCGACGCACTCGACGGTCTCCACGGGCGTGCCGTCGGCGTTCAGTTTCTGCATCAGAACTTCCTGAACCTTCTCCTTGGGCACCACCGGGATGACCCCGAGATCAAGCTGCAGGCCGTCGATGCCCTCGACCTCTGCGACGCTCTTGCTAACCAAGCCGTTGACGGTCACCTCGCAGTTCGCGGTCGCGCCCACTGCACCAGCCAGACCCGAGTCGCAGGTGGCGGTCTGGGTATCGCCCATCGCCGAAACGGCCTTCTCCAGCTGCTCTTTGGTCAGCGACGGTGACAGCTCGAAGGACACGTCGGAGCCGTTCACGGCCGTCACGGTGACCTTCGCCTGGACACTGTTGACATCGCTGAAGACGGCATCGCACGTCGCGGATTTGCCCACCTCGGCGACGAGTTCGTCGCTACAGGTCACCGACTTCGGCGCGTTACCGGCCGCGGTCAGCTGATCGGTGACCTTTTTCTGCAGGTCCTCGGCGCTGACGGCGGACGTGGCCGAGGTCTCCACTTTGGCCGAGCACCCGGTCAGGCCGGCACCGAGCAGTCCTGCCGCCGCCAGAACGGCACCGCAGGCCGCGACACTGGTCTTGATCACTTCTGTCCTCCGTCGTAGGGGTTCAGCCGGGTTCCGGATCAGCTGGAACGCAGCATTGCCTCGCGAGCGTAGAACTGATCGCGCGAAAGCTGGTGAATACGCTCCATATCGGCGATGATTCCGCGCAGCTCGTGCAGGAACGCCCGGCGCCGCTCGCGCAGATCGGGCGACGGCTCCAGAAGTTTCTGATCCGCGGCGACCTGCCGGGCGGTCGTGAACAGCAGCGCCGAAACCGATTCGCTGCTGCTCACCAAACCCTGTGCCGCGTACTGGTTCCCGACCCCTAGGGCCAACGTGCTGAGTTCCTTCTCGCCGATGGTGCCCGGCGCATCGCACAGCACGTCGGCGACGATCTCATAGGCCTCGAAGAACGGCCGGAGCATGGCGTTGGACATCAACGGCCGCTTGGCGCAGAGCAGCGCATCGACCGCCTCGGGGCCGGCGTCGAGTTGTGACTCCCAGTCGTCGTTCCACTCCAGTTCCTCGGCGATGTTCTCCCGGAAGGCGGCCGTCGGCGCGAAGTAGAAGTCGAACTTCAGCAGCGCGCGCAACCGCAAGGCCTGCGCCCAGAACGCGTCGAGCCGCTCGCCCTGCGGCGCGCGGGCAGCGTGAACCAGGGCAAGTTCGACGATGGAGGTCTCCAGGAACGCATGGATGAGCGAATTGCGGTAGAACGCCGCCTCGAGTTCCTGTTCGGGAGCGATTCGCCAGACCGGTTCATGGCCGCCGTCGACCCTGGTGACCGGATGGGCGTTGGACAGTGCGTCGACCGCCGCCCGTACCCCGTCGGAGGAATGCAGCCGCAGGGCGCTGTTGGTCATCGGCGTCTTCTTGCGTTCCAGATAGTCCAGCGAATCCTGCAGCGTGTGGTGCAACTGACTCAGCGTGAGCGCGCGGCCACGGGTGGCCAGCAGCACCGCCGCGACGAGGCTGGTGGCGTTGATCGGGGTCGCCCGCTGAATCCGCCAGGACACCTCGATCGCCATCCGCTGCATCGCGAGGCGTTTGGCCGACTCGTCCCCGGCGATCGGACCATCCGGCTCGCCGAGGTACTGCCGCATCGAGACCGCTTCGGGGAAGCGCACATAAATTTTTCCGTAGTTGCGCTCGCCCTGCGCCTTGATGAAGTTGACGAGCCACTCCGCCCCCTCGGGGATCTTCTCCCCACCCCGGGCGTAAGCCGCATACTCGGCGGTCTCGTGCAGTTGGTCGAAACTGATCGATGTCGGCTGCAGCAGGATGTCCTCGCTGCGGCCGTCGAGGTAGGCGTCGGCGACATAGGACAGCAGACCAAGCTTGGGCGGCAACATCTTTCCGGTCCGCGACCGGGTTCCCTCGATGGACCAGCTGAGGTTGAAACGCTTCTGCACGATGTAGCCGACGAATTGGCGCAGCACATACTTGTACAGCGGATCGTCGAGCTTGCGGCGCAGGAAGATGACCCCCGACCGACGCATCAGCGGTCCCATGAAACCGAAGGACAGGTTGATGCCGGCGAACGTGCAGGCCGGCGGCAGCTTGTTCTCCTGCAGTGCCACCGGCACGACCACGCCGTCGAGGTAGGACCGATGCGACCAGAGGAACACCGCGGGGTGGTCCTCGAGCGCGCGCCGCATCGCCTCGATCTGAACGGAGTCGTAGTCGATCCGGGAGTCGAAGCCCCGGCTGAAGATGGTGCGACCCAGGTTCGGGATGAGGTCGACGGAGAACCTGCTCCATCCGGTGGCGAGCTCGTTGAGCATCACCTCGGCCTTCTCGGCGCTGGCCCCGGGGATCCCCGCCATGCCGTCGACGAAGCGGGAGGACGCCATCAACTCGTCGGTGATCAGCCGTGGCGACTTGTATTCCGGTCCCAGCAGCCGCAACTCCATGCGCTCGACCGCTAGATTGGCGCGGCGAACCACGAACTGGGCGAAGTCGCTCGGGCTGTCCCCGACGGTGATGTCCTGCCACTGCTGGCGTAACTCGGACACCGTCGCCGGCTCGCCGGCGACGATCCGGGCCCGGGACGGGTTCTTGCGCAGGATCGCGCGCTGCAGAATCTCCGGCGGCCGGTAGGTTTCCCGACCGGACAGCAGGCCCACCACTTTGACCCGGGTGGGCAATCCGCCGGGCACCCAGAACACCCGCACCGGAACGACGGTGCGGTCGGCGGTCGCGTTGAGCTTCTCGGCCAGTTCGTTGACCAGTTGCGCTGGCGGGTCGCTGTGCGGTAGCCGCATCACTTCGACCCTGGTGCCGGGATGAGCGCGGCGCTGCTCCTGTAGCCAGTCGTTGAGCAGATCGAATTCAGCCTTCGATGACACCGAGGCGAGTACCAGGGCGTCGTCGGTGGTGCTGAAATCGGTGAGGTAGTCGACCGCGCTCATCGGCGTCCCCTGACTCTGTTCTGCGGATCGGGCTGGGTGTCAGTCGCCTTGACGGCTTTTTTCACCGCGGCTTTTTTGGCCACGGCTTTTTTGGCCACGGCTTTTTTGGCCGGAACCTTCTTGGCGGGGACCTTCTTGGCCGCCGCTTTCCTGGCCGCCGCCTTCTTGGCGGGAACCTTCTTGGCGGGAACCTTCTTGGCCG
>JBFYOR010000339.1:0-9766 GCA_041303695.1 Mycobacterium sp.
AAGTGGCCGTAGGCCGCGGTCTGCGCGTAGATCGGACGCAACAGATCGAGGTCGCGGACGATCGCGCCGGGACGAAGGTCGAACACCGCGCTGATCGCCTTCTCGATGCGGTGTGGGTCGACGGTCTCGCTGCCGAAGGTCTCGACGAACAGCCCGACCGGGGCAGCCTTGCCGATCGCGTAGGCCACCTGTACTTCCACCCGTTCGGCCAGGCCCGCGGCGACGACGTTCTTGGCCACCCAGCGCATGGCGTAGGCCGCCGAGCGGTCCACCTTGGACGGATCCTTGCCGGAGAACGCACCGCCGCCGTGGCGGGCCCAGCCGCCGTAGGTGTCGACGATGATCTTGCGGCCGGTCAGGCCGGCGTCGCCCATCGGGCCGCCGACCACGAAATTCCCGGTCGGGTTGACCAGCAGCCGGAAGTCGGAGGTGTCCAGGCTCTCATGGGCCAGATCCTTGAGGACCGCGTCGACGACCTGCTTGCGAATGTCGGGAGCCAGTTCCTTGACCAGGTCGATCTTGTCGGCGTGCTGAGTCGAGAGCACCACGGTGTCGAGCCGGATCGGGGTGGTCCCCTCGTACTGGATGGTGACCTGCGTCTTGCCGTCCGGACGCAGGTAGGCCAACTGCCCGCTCTTGCGAACCTCGGTCAGGCGGCGGGCCAACCGGTGGGCCAGCGCGATGGGCAGCGGCATCAGTTCCGGGGTGTCGCGGATGGCATAGCCGAACATCAGGCCCTGGTCGCCGGCGCCCTGGGCGTCCAGTGCATCCTTCTCGCCCTCGACACGCGCCTCGTAGGCTTCGTCGACACCTTTGGCGATATCGGGTGACTGGCGGCCGATGCCGATGTTCACCCCGCAGGAAGCGCCGTCAAAACCCTTCTCCGACGAGTCGTAGCCGATGTCGAGGATGCGCTGACGCACAGTGTCGGTGATATCGGCGAAGGCCTCCTTGGCCGTAGTGGTCACCTCGCCCACCACGTGTACCTGACCGGTGGTGACCAGTGTTTCCACCGCGACCCGGGAGGTCGGGTCCACCGCCAGCAGCGAGTCGAGCACCGAGTCACTGATGGCGTCGCAGATCTTGTCGGGATGCCCCTCTGTCACCGACTCGCTGGTGAACAGCCGACCGTTATCGCTCACAGTGTCAATCCCCTTCGATACCTGATATCCGGGCACACAATTTTCGACAAGTGTGCCTCGCCGACCCGACTGACCGGCGTTCGTGCCTACCCTCCGCTGCCGCGCAGGAACTCAACGACCGCGTCCACAATACGGCTCGCCATCAAGGTCTTCGAACCGTGCTCGAGAGCCACCTCGGTGCCGTCGGCGCCCAGCAGCCAACCGTCATTGCTGTCCACCTCGAACGCCCGACCGTCACCGACGGCATTGACGACCAGCAGATCGCACGCCTTGCGCCGCAGCTTCGCTCTGGCATGAAACAGCACGTCACCTTGTGCATCGCCGGTCTCGGCGGCGAACCCGACGATGGCGCGCATGTTGGGCAACTGGCCGTCGGACCGCTGGCGCACCGCGCCGGCCAGCACGTCCTCGGTTCGCACCAACTCCACCGTCGGCATCTCGCGGGCATCGGTGGTCTTCTTGATCTTGCTGGCGGCAACCTGCGCGGGGCGGAAGTCCGCGACGGCCGCGGCCATCACCAGGACGTGCGCATCCGGCGCGTGCTTGGCGACCGCCTCGTGCATCTGGGCCGCGGACGTCACCCGCAGGACGTGGACACCGGCCGGGTCGGCCAGTCCGGCGGTGTTGCCGGCGATGAGCGTGACGTCGGCTCCGCGTTGCGCGGCGACCCTGGCGACCGCGTAGCCCTGCTTGCCGGAGCTCCGGTTGCCGATGAAGCGCACCGGGTCCAGGGCCTCGCGGGTGCCGCCCGCGGTGACCAGGACCTTGATACCGGCCAGATCGTGCGGCAACGCGTCAGCGCGGGCCAGCAGCAATTCGGCGAAGGTGGTGATCTCCTCCGGTTCCGGTAGCCGCCCGGCCCCGGTATCGGCGCCGGTGAGACGACCGAATGCGGGCTCCAGCACCGCCGCGCCGCGCCGGCGCAGGGTCGCCACATTGTCGGCGGTCGCCGGGTGCTGCCACATCTCGGTGTGCATCGCCGGGGCGAAGAGCACCGGACACCGTGCCGTCAAGAGGGTGGCGGTGAGCAGATCATCGGCACGGCCGGCCGCGGCGCGGGCAAGCAGGTCCGCGGTCGCGGGCGCCACCACCACCAGGTCGGCCTCCTGGCCCAGGCGCACGTGTGGCACCTCGGGGACGTCCTCGAACACACCGGTCCGAACCGGGTGGCCGGACAGCGCCTCGAAGGTCGCCGCACCCACGAAACGCAACGCGGACTCGGTGGGGACGACCCGCACCTCATGGCCGGCTTCGCTGAGCTGACGCACCACCGAGCAGGCCTTGTATGCGGCGATACCGCCGGCGACACCGACGATGATCCGCTTCGGACTCATGGCCGACCCGCGCTCGTCGCGGCTACTCGCCTTCGGTGTGTTCGAGAAGGTCGCCGTGGATCTCGCGCAGCGCGATCGACAGCGGCTTCTCCTGCAGGCCCGGCTCGACCAGTGGGCCGACGTACTCGAGGATGCCCTCACCGAGTTGGTTGTAGTAGTCGTTGATCTGGCGGGCCCGCTTGGCGGCGTAGATGACCAGCGCGTACTTGCTGGTGACCCGGTCGAGCAATTCGTCGATGGGAGGGTTGGTGATGCCCAGCGGGGTGTCGTAGGCGGTGGCCGCACCGGGGGCGGGATCGTAGTGATCCGCAGAGGTTGTCACGTGGTACTTCTCCTGACGTTCACCTGGCAGTGAGCTTCGATTCGGTGGGCCCGTGTGGGTGGTCCAAGGTTGGTCGTGATGGTGGTGTTCAGAGTGATCGCGCGACCGCTCACGCCGGATCCGGCGCGTTTCCTAGCAGCAACGATACCAATTCAGCGCAGGCCGATTCCAATCGGCTGTTCACCACGACGGCGTCGAACTCGCCCTGGGCCGCCAATTCGGCCTCGGCGGTGGCAAGCCGGCGCGCCATTCGTTCCGCGGTTTCGGTGCCGCGATCGGCCAATCGCTGCTGCAGCACCTCCCAACTGGGCGGCGCTAGAAACACGCTCAGCACGTCGGGCATCGCGCGCTTGACGGCGCGGGCACCGGCCAGGTCGACCTCGATCAGCACCGGCCGACCTGCTTCGGCGGCGTGCCGCACCGGCTCCGCCGGTGTGCCCGACCGGTGCAGCCCGCCATGGATGTCAGCCCACTCCAGCAGATCACCGTTGTCGATGAGCTGTTGGAAGCGCTCCGGGCTGACGAAGTGGTAGTCCGACCCCTCGATCTCCCCCGGACGGGGCTCCCGGGTGGTCGCCGAGACGCTGAAATGCATATCCGGCACTTGCTCGCGCAGGCGACGGACGACGGTCGACTTGCCGACGGCAGATGGGCCGGACAGCACCACCACGCGTCCCCGCGCAGCTCCGGGTCGGGATGAACCGCCCGCGCCGTCCGGCCCACCACCGGCATTCATAGGCTGGTCAGACCGAGATTCTTCTGGAAACGATCAGGAGAACTTTTCCAGCAGGGCCTTGCGCTGCCGATCGCCGAGGCCGCGCAATCGGCGGGTCGGGGCGATCTCCAGCTCGGTCATGATCTCTTGCGCCTTGACCTTGCCCACCTTGGGCAGGGCTTCCAGCAGGGCCGAAACCTTCATCTTGCCGAGGACCTCGTCGGTCTCGGCATCCTTCAGCACCTGCGTGAGGTTAGTGCCACCGCGCTTGAGCCGATCCTTCAGCTCCGCACGTATCCGACGTGCGGCGGCAGCCTTCTCCAAGGCTGCGGCGCGCTGCTCGTCGGTCAACTGGGGAAGGGCCACGGGTTCCTCCGTCTCATCACAATCATTGTTTTGCCTGGGCCGGGTACTTCAGCCAGCGATGCCGACCGTACCCACGCTGTCCGACGAAATCTAACCCGACCCCCGTCCCAAAGGCGAAAACCCGCAGGGCAGAGCCGACCGATCGGCCCGTTGGAACCGCCTTGCAAGCCGCCGAAGGCCCGGGTCGCAGACCCTCCCGGCCGCCACAATCCATCCCCGGAAATGTCCTCTACCAGCTATTTCAATCCGAGCGGCGGAACTTTGGCGGCGCCGCCGCCGGCTCGGCGGCCCGGCCGGCGATCAATGTCACGTCCGAATCGGCCGCCAACGGCGTGTCGCGGGTGGCGCCGGTGCGCATCAGCCCAGATGGGCGACGGCGTCGCGCATCCGTTCACCGGCCACCCGGACCGCCGACGGGTCCGGACCGGCCCGCAGAATCTCTCTGGACACCGCGGCCAGCAGTTGCCCGGCGCGTGCGCCGCCGAGGCCGGACAGTGCCTCCGGACGCCCGCCCTGGGCGCCGACACCGGGCACCAGGACCGGCCCGCCGAGATCGCGGAGATCCGGCACACAACCGGGTTCGAGCGTCGCGCCGATCACCACCCCGACCGAACCCGGTGCCGGTGCCGCGGCCCGGTTGACCGCGGCCGCGGCGTCGACGATGGACTGCGCCACGGTCCGGCCCCCGATGACGGCGCGCTGCACACCGGCCCCCTCCGGGTTCGAGGTGGCCGCCAGGACGAACACCCCGCGCCCGTGGGCGGCGGCGACGTCCAGCAGTGGCGACAGCGAGCCGAATCCGAGATACGGGGATGCGGTGACGGCATCGGCTGCCAACGGGCCGTCCCCGGCCCAGGCCGCGGCGTAGGCCGCCATGGTCGATCCGATGTCACCGCGCTTGGCATCGGCCAGCACCAGCACGCCCGCGGATTGCAGCTCCGCGGTGGTGCGCTCCAGCACGGCGAAACCGGCTGCGCCGTAGGCCTCGAAGAAGGCGACCTGGGGCTTGACGACCGCGAAGCCGGCGTACGCCTCGACGCAGATGCCGCAGAACCGGGCCAGCCCCTCGGCGGTGGCCGGCAGGCCCCACGCAGCCATCAGCTCCGGGTGCGGGTCGATGCCCACGCACAGCGGTCCGCGGGCGGCGATCGCCGCCGCCAGCCGGGTGCCGAAACAGTCCGCGTGGGCCACCTCAGTCGCCGCCGAGTGCGGCGTGCAGTTCCTGTAGCGACCGGACTCCGATATCGCCACGGATGACGGCCTCGATGCCCTGGACCGCCGCCGAGGCGCCCTGCACCGTGGTGATACACGGGATGTTCATCGCCACTGCGGCAGAACGGATCTCGTAGCCGTCGATCCGCGGCCCCGAGTTGCCGTACGGGGTGTTGATGACCATGTTGACCTCACCGGCGTTGATGGCGTCGATCGCCGTCATGGCCGGCCGTCCCTCGCCGGGCGTCTCGAAGTGCTTGCGCACGATGTCACACGGAATGCCGTTGCGGCGCAGCATCTCCGCAGTCCCCTCGGTGGCCAGCACCCGGAACCCGAGGTCGGCGAGCCGCTTGACCGGGAATACCAGCGAGCGCTTGTCCCGGTTGGCCACGGACACGAAGACCGTCCCCTCGGTGGGAAGCGATCCGTAGGCCGCAGCCTGGCTCTTGGCGAACGCGCTGCCGAAATCGTGGTCGATTCCCATCACCTCGCCCGTCGACTTCATCTCCGGGCCGAGCAGGGAGTCGACGCCGGAGCCGTCCATCCGCCGGAACCGCCGGAACGGCAGCACCGCCTCCTTCACCGCGATCGGAACGCTGGGGTCGGGATTGGATCCGTCACCGTGGGCAACCAGCAGGCCCTCCTCGCGCAACTGGGAGATGCTGGCGCCGAGCATGATTCGCGCGCATGCTTTGGCCAGTGGCACGGCGGTCGCCTTGGAGACGAACGGGACGGTCCGACTGGCCCGCGGATTGGCTTCCAGGACGTAGAGCACATCGTCTTTGAGCGCGTACTGGACATTGAGCAGACCGACCACGCCCACCCCGTGCGCGATGGCCTCGGTGGCGTGGCGGACGGCCTCGATATCGCTGCGGCCCAGCGTCACCGGCGGCAATGCACAGGCCGAGTCTCCGGAGTGGATTCCGGCTTCCTCGATATGCTCCATCACCCCGCCGATGTAGACCTCGGTGCCGTCACAGAGCGCATCGACGTCGATCTCGATGGCGTCCTCGAGGAATCGGTCGACAAGCACCGGGTGTTCCGGTGACAACTGGGTGGCCCGGGTGATGTATCCGTGCAGGGTCTTCTCGTCGTAAACGATCTCCATACCGCGCCCGCCCAGCACGTAGGAGGGCCGTACCAGCACCGGATAGCCGATGGTCGCGGCGATCTCGCGGGCCTCCTCGAAACTCGTGGCGGTACCGAACTTCGGTGCGGGCAGACCGGCGCTGATCAGGACCTGGCCGAACCGGCCGCGATCCTCGGCCAGGTCGATGGCCTCGGGCCGGGTGCCGACGATCGGCACCCCGGCGGCCTCAAGCCGGCGGGCCAACCCGAGCGGGGTCTGCCCGCCGAGTTGGACGATCGCGCCCACCACGCCCGGACCGCCAGTCCCGGAACGGGATTCGGCGTGGTAGACCTCCAGCACGTCCTCGAAGGTGAGTGGTTCGAAATACAGCCGGTCGGCCGTGTCATAGTCGGTCGAGACGGTCTCCGGGTTGCAGTTGATCATCACGGTCTCGAACCCGGCCTGCGACAGCGTCGTGGCTGCATGCACGCAGCTGTAGTCGAACTCGATACCTTGGCCGATCCGGTTGGGTCCGGAACCGAGAATCAGGACCTTGGGCTTGTCGGTCTGCGGTGCCACCTCCGACTCCGCCGCCGGATCGAGTTCGTAGGTCGAATAGTGGTATGGGGTCTTGGCCTCGAACTCCGCCGCGCAGGTGTCGACGGTCTTGTACACCGGGTGGATGCCGAGACGACGGCGCAACGCGCGCACACCGGTCTCGCCGGCCAGTTCGGGGCGCAGGGCGGCGATCTGGCGGTCGGAAAGTCCGTTGTGCTTGGCGCGCCGAAGCAGGTCGGCATCCAGGACCGGGGCCCCGGTCAACTCCGCACGCAGGGCCACCAGGGCGTTGATCTGGTCGACGAACCACGGGTCGACCCCGGAGGCTTCGGCGACCTGCTCGACGGTTGCGCCCAGACGTAACGCCAACTCGATGTCGTAGAGCCGGCCCTCGGTGGGCGTACGCAGCCGGGTCAGCACCTCGTCGACCCAGCCGTCGTCATCGGGTCCCGTCCAGAACCCGGCGCGGGTCGTCTCCAGGGAGCGCATCACCTTGCCGAGTGCCTCGACGAAGTTGCGGCCCATCGACATCGCCTCGCCCACCGATTTCATCGTGGTGGTCAGGGTCGGGTCGGCACCGGGGAACTTCTCGAAAGCGAATCGCGGCGCCTTGACCACGACGTAGTCCAGCGTCGGCTCGAAGCAGGCCGGGGTCTGCTTGGTGATGTCGTTGAGGATCTCGTCGAGGGTGTAGCCGATGGCCAGCTTCGCGGCGATCTTGGCGATCGGGAATCCGGTCGCCTTGGAGGCCAGCGCGCTGGACCGGGATACCCGGGGGTTCATCTCGATGACGACCAGCCGGCCGTCGGCCGGGTTGACCGCGAACTGGATGTTGCAGCCGCCGGTGTCGACGCCGACCTCACGAAGGATCTCGATGCCCAGGTCGCGCATCACCTGGTATTCGCGGTCGGTCAGCGTCATCGCCGGGGCGACGGTGACCGAGTCGCCGGTGTGCACACCCATCGGGTCGAGGTTCTCGATCGAGCAGACCACCACGACGTTGTCATTGCCGTCGCGCATCAGCTCGAGTTCGTATTCCTTCCAGCCGAAGATGGACTCTTCGATCAGCACGTTCGCGCTCGGTGAGGCGGTCAGGCCCTCGCCGGCCATCCGCTCGACCTGCTCGAGTGAATGCGCCATGCCGGAACCCAGCCCGCCCATCGTGAACGAGGGCCGAACGACAACCGGCAATCCGAGTTCGGCGACCGTCTCGCGCACCTCGGACATGGTGAAACACACTGCGCTGCGGGCGGACTCACCGCCGACCTTGGTGACGATGTCCTTGAACTTCTGCCGGTCCTCACCGCGCTGGATGGCCTCGAAGTCCGCCCCTATCAACTCCACGCCGTAGCGGTCCAGCACCCCGTTCTCCGACAGCGCCACGGCCGTGTTCAGCGCCGTCTGTCCGCCCAAGGTCGCCAGCAGTGCGTCGATCGGCCTGCCGCGGGCGGCCTGCTGGGCGATCACCTTCTCGACGAACGCGGGCGTGATCGGCTCGATATAGGTGTAGTCGGCGTACTCGGGGTCGGTCATGATGGTTGCCGGGTTGGAGTTCACCAGGCTCACCGTCAGGCCCTCGGCTCGCAACACCCGACAGGCCTGGGTGCCCGAGTAGTCGAACTCGCAGGCCTGTCCGATGACGATCGGCCCGGATCCGATCACCAGGACGTGGTTGAGGTCGGTACGACGTGGCATCTAGGTGCCCTCCATCAGGTCGACGAACTGATCAAACAGGTAATTGGCATCGTGCGGGCCGGCCGCGGCCTCGGGGTGGTACTGCACCGAGAAGGCCCTGCCGTCGAGGAGTTTCACGCCTTCTACGGTGCCGTCGTTGGCGCAGGTGTGGCTGACCACCGCCGGGCCGAAGTCGGTATCGAAGCGCTCCCCCGCCTCCCCCTCCAGTGCGAAACCGTGGTTCTGCGCGGTGACCGCGACCCGTCCGGTGGCGTGGTCGATCACCGGCACGTTGATCCCGCGGTGGCCGAACACCATCTTGTAGGTGGACCGGCCCAGAGCCCGGCCCAGGATCTGGTTGCCGAAGCAGATCCCGAACAGTGGGATCCCGGCGCCGAGAACCTCCCGGGTCACCGCCACCACACGGTCGGCGGTGGCCGGGTCGCCGGGGCCGTTGGACAGGAACACCCCGTCCGGCTTGAGTTCGGCGATCGTCTCGAAGGTGGCGGTCGACGGCAGCACATGGGTCCGGATACCGCGCAGCGCGAAGTTGCGCGGCGTGTTGGTCTTGATCCCCAGATCAAGTGCGGCGACGGTGAACCGTTGCGGACCTTGCGGTTCCACGATGTACCCCTCGGAGGTACTGACCTCGCCGCACAGGTCCGCGCCGAGCATCGAGGGCTGGCTTCGGACCCGGCTCAGCAGTTCGGCATCGGCGGCCAGGGCGGGACCGGAGAACACCCCGGCCGCCATCGAGCCCCGGGTGCGCAGATGGCGCACGACCGAGCGGGTATCCACTCCGGCGATACCGACGACGCCCTGGCGAACCAGTTCGTCCTCGAGGCTCCCGGTGGAGCGCCAGTTCGACGGACGCGGGGACGGATCCCGCACGACATAGCCGGCCACCCAGATCCTGTCGTCGCGGCTCTCGCCGTCCTGCTGGTTCCAGCCGGTGTTGCCGATCTGCGGCGCGGTGGCGATGACGATCTGGCGGTGATAGCTGGGATCGGTGAGGGTCTCCTGGTAGCCCGACATCCCGGTGGAGAACACCGCCTCACCGAGCGTCTGGCCGACCGCGCCGAATGCCGTCCCGGTATGGATACGCCCGTCCTCGAGGACGAGAACGGCCTTCTGCTGGGTCACGCTTGATCTCCTATCTGGCTGTCGTCGGAGGACGACGAGGTCTGGCTGTCGTCTCCCGACGACGAGGTTTGGCTGTCGTGGCACGACGAGGTCCATTCCGCGTAGCCCGGACGGTCCTCGCCGCGAAAGCCGGTGTCGATCTCGGTGCCCGACGGCAGGCGCCAGCGGATCACCAGGATGGGGCCGGGCGTCTGGGAACTGCGACCCGGAATCACCTTGCCGGCCAGGGCC
>JBFYOR010000340.1:0-3531 GCA_041303695.1 Mycobacterium sp.
CACACAGGCCAGCGGCGCTCGCGGCCGCCAATCCGGATGCCAGCGATATCCCGGGTGGCCGGGCGCTGCTGGCCATCGCGCCGCTGGCCTGTGTGGCACTGGCCAGTCCGTGGCTGCGCTACCGATGGCCCACCCGGGGGCAGTCCACCGCAGTGGTGATCATCGGGACACTGCTGCTGGCGGCGGGTTGCATCGTCGCGGTCAATCCCTTCTCCGGACTTCTTGCCGCAACGTCTTATTCCTTCATCCTGGGTTACACCGCACTGTTCCACAGCACCCGCCTGCAGGTGTTCGTCGCGACGGTTGCGGCCGGCACCATCGGCTGGCTGGTGGTCAGGATCGCGATGACGGATGTGCCGACGGCGCTCGCCGTGACCACCCCGGTGATCCTGATCAACGTCGCCGTCCTCGTAGCCTGCCGGATCATCGCCGACATCGGTTGGGCCATCGACGGTCGCACCGATGTCGAGCCGCTGACCGGGCTGCTCACCCGGCAGACCTTCGACGAACTCGCCGCCACCATGCTCGGCGCCCGCAATCGCGGCGACGACCGCTTCCTGGTGGTCATGGTGACCAGCCTCGACAGCTTTGCCGCATTTGCGAGCCTGCAGGGCCGCCGGGCAGCCGACGGGGCCCGGGTCGCTGCCGCGCAGGCGTTGCGGGAGACGGTGCGTCGCGATGCCCTGGTCTGCCATGTCGATGAGGCCGAGTTCCTCATTGCCGACACCTTCACCGCACCGGACCCGACCCCGCTGGCCGAACGCGTCCGCGGCGCGCTGGCCACCATTCCGGGAGGGGTCACCGCCAGCATCGGGGTGGTCAGCACGCCACTGGGTCCGCTGTCGGACCGTCCTCCGTACGAGATCCTCGAGGAGATGATCGCACTGGCCACCACGGCGATGTTCCGGGCCCGGCGGCGCGGCGGCAACCAGGCCGAATATCTCCTGAATCCGAACCTGAGCGGACCGGCCGAGCCGGATTCGGAGCCGGACCACGTGTGATCCGGATCCGGGCGGGCTCCGCAAGGAATGCCCCGGTCAGCACCGTCCCGGCCGGTAATGTGAGCGAAATGAGCGCCGGCGACCACCACCACAAACCGTCCCGCGACCTACCGCCGGGTATGGCCGAACAACTCGAACTCGCCTATTCGGGAATGGTGTCCTTCGGCCAGCGACCCTTCCTCACCGAACCCGAACAACTCGACGCCTGGCAGCCTGACGTGGCCATCGTCGGTGCACCGTTCGACGTCGGCACCACCAACCGGCCCGGGGCGCGGTTCGGCCCCCGCGCGATCCGCGCCACCGCCTACGAACCGGGTACCTATCACATGGACCTCGGACTTGAGATCTTCGACTGGCTCGAGGTGGTCGATTACGGTGACGCCTACTGCCCACACGGCCAGACTGCCGAGTCGCACAACAACATTCGCGAGCGCGTACATACCCTGGCGTCGCGGGGTATCGTCCCGGTGATCCTGGGCGGCGACCATTCCATCACCTGGCCGGCCGCGACCGCAGTGGCCGACGTGCACGGCTACGGCAATGTCGGCATCGTCCATTTCGACGCCCACGCCGACACCGCGGACATCATCGAGGGCAACCTCGCCAGCCACGGCACCCCGATGCGTCGGCTGATCGAGTCCGGCGCAGTGCCGGGCACCCATTTCGTCCAGGTCGGTCTGCGCGGCTACTGGCCGCCGCAGGACACCTTCGAGTGGATGCAGGAACAGGGCATGACCTGGCACACCATGCAGGAGATCTGGGAGGACGGCTTCAAGCAGGTGATGAGTCGGGCCGTCGGCGAGGCTCTGGCCAAAGCCGAAAAGCTTTATGTATCAGTCGATATCGACGTCCTGGACCCCGCCCACGCGCCCGGCACCGGCACCCCCGAACCGGGCGGGGATCACCAGTGCCGATCTGCTGCGAATGGTCCGCCAACTCTGTTACGAGCATGACGTCGTCGGGGTGGACGTGGTCGAGGTGGCACCGGCTTACGATCACGCGGAGTTGACCGTCAACGCGGCGCACCGGGTGGTGTTCGAGGCACTGGCCGGGATGGCTGCCCGTCGGCGCGATGCGGCCAACGCGAAGCCGGGACCGCCTTCGCCGCTCGCCCGCTGAGCTCACGCCAATGATCGGCCACGAGTTGCGATACGCCGCAGGTGTTCTCGCTGCCGTGGGTGCTCTTGCGATGGCATCGGCCCCGGCCGGCGCCGGCCCGGCACCCGGCGCGCCCGCGGATTTCGTCGCCCTGCAGGACGTCGACCCGAGCATCCTGCAGGACATCCGCTACATCACGGCGGATAACTTCATCGGCGAGCCGGTCGACGGGTACCTGGCCCCGATCTGTCTGCTCACCCGCCCGGCCGCCGAGGCGCTGGCGCGGGCCCAGCAGGATTTCCTCGAACGCGGCTACACCCTGAAGGTCTACGACTGCTACCGGCCGCAACGCGCCGTCAACGACTTCGTCTCCTGGGCGGGAGATCTGGCCGATCAGCGGATGAAACCGGAGTTCTACCCCCGCGTCGACAAGTCGACCCTCTTCGATGACGGCTATATCGCGCAGCGATCGGGCCACAGCCGGGGCAGCACGCTCGACGTCACCCTGGTGGCGCTACCGGCGGCCGATCGGGCCGCCTACACTCCGGGCCGGCCGCTGGTGGATTGCGCTGCGCCGCAGCCGCTTCGGTTCGGTGACAACTCCATCGACATGGGCACCGGCTTCGACTGTTTCGACACCCTGGCCCACACCGCCGACCCACGCATCGACGGCGATGCCGCCAAGAACCGGTTACTCCTGACCGAGGGCCTTGAGCAGCAGGGCTTCGTCAATTACGACAAGGAATGGTGGCACTTCACCTACTCCCCGGCCGGACAGGGCGAGCCCTACCCCGACACCTACTTCGACTTCCCGGTCGACCGGGAATCGCTAACCGCCGGATAACGTTCGCCGCAGCAGGTGCATGGCCACCGTCGTCGAGCGCTCCCGAACATCGGCCCGCTCGCCGGGAACCCGCACACAGCGGGTTACCGTCTGCCCGCCGGCGATCGCGACGCAGAACCAGACCGTACCGACGGGCTTGTCCTCGGTACCGCCTCCGGGCCCGGCCACGCCGGTGATCGCGACGGCGGTGTCGGCACCGAACCGGCTCAGCGCACCGGCCGCCATCGCCGACGCCACCTCGGCCGACACCGCGCCGTGCTCGGCGATCAGCGCCGGGTCGACGCCCAGCAGGTCCACCTTCGCCTCGTTCGCATAGGCCACCACCCCACCGGCGACGTAGCCGGATGAACCCGGACGGTCGGTGAGTCGGGCGGCCAGCATTCCGGCGGTGCAGGATTCCGCGGTGGCGATCCGCCGATCGATGAGCAGGCGCGCGACCTGCTCATCGACCGATGATCCGTCCTCGGAGAAGATCGCCGCGCCGTGGCGCTCGCGAACCAGTTCCAGCAGCGAGCGGTAGGCCTGATCGCCGCCGGGCTCGTAGCGGGTGACCATCTCCAACTCGCCGCGACGCAGGCAGGTGGTGAT
>JBFYOR010000341.1:0-7700 GCA_041303695.1 Mycobacterium sp.
CCCCGATACGATCTGGCCCTGTTCGGCAGTGTCGAACCACCGCACTGCTGAATCTCAGGAGATGCTGTTGACCGCGCCGGCGGCCTTGCTCTGAAACTCCGGCGGCAGCGGGATGTAGCCGGCTTTGTTGAGATCGGTCTGGCCGACGGTCACCGCCGATTGGAGGAAAGACTTCACGGCTGCGCCGGTTTCGGCGTCGGGGTAGCGGGAGCAGACGAGCGCGTAGCCGGGCAGGATGATGGGGTAGCCGAATTTCGCGCTCGGGGTGTAAGCCGGGGTCATGTCGAGGACGAGGTTGTTGCCCTGGCCGGTGATCGTGACGGGTGCGATGGACCTGCCGTCCCAGTCGGTGCCGATGTGGGTGACACCGGCAGGGGTCTTGATGTCGGCAGCCGACAGACCCTGCTCAATGGCGGAGGACCATTCTGTGTAACTGATCGCGCCCTGGGTGTTCTTGACCATCTCCGCGGTGCCCGGGTTTCCGCGGGCGCCTTGGCCGACGCCGCCGTTGAAGGTCTTCCCGGCACCGAGTTTCCACGCCCCGTTTGATGCCGCTTGCAGGTACTGCTGGAAGTTGTCGGTTGTTCCGGATTCATCACTGCGGTGGATGACCTGGATCTCTTCGGCGGGCATCGCCGTACGCGGGTTGGGGTGGGCCCGGCCGGCCGGCAAGTTGAGGGCTTCGATGGCCGGATCGTTCCACCGGGTGATGGCACCGGAGAAAATGCCGGCCAGCGTAGGTCCGTCAAGGATCAGGACATCAACGCCAGGGAGGTTGTAGGTGATGGCGATCGGCCCGAACACGATCGGGATGTTCAGCGCATCCGCGCCACCGCACCGCTGTGTGGCCGCGTCGAACTCCTTGCCTTGAAGAGGTGAGTCCGAATTGCCGAAGTCGGTTGTGCCGGCCAGGAACTCTTGGACCCCGGCGCCGGACCCGTTGGGGTTGTAGCTGAGGGTTGTTCCGGGGCACGCCTCTTGGTAGGCCTTGGTGAAGTGGGCAATTGCGCCGGCCTGGGCGGTCGACCCGCTGGCTGTCAACGTTTGCTTGCCGGCGCAGGCCACCGTGGCGTCCTCGGCGTAGGGCTGCTTGGGGCCGGTCTGGGCGCATGCGGCCGTCAGCAGGACACCTGCTGCGGCCACGACGACCAAGGTGCGGTGTTGGGCGTTCACCATCGTGGTGCCTCCTTCAGGCCTTCGCTTCACCGAGGGCGGCTTGGGGTCAATCTGCACTGACTGCAATCCCAAATTCAAGGCCTGTCAGGACAATCAGCCACCCCGTCATGTGTTGTTCATCGTGGCGACGGCTGGCATTCATGAACCCAACCGTCGATTCCGTATGTGTTCACTTGCGTACGGAATCGACATCTGTGAATATCGACGGATGTCGAATCAGCGTCTGGGCGCCTGCCGGGTGAATCCGTTAGTGGCGGAACCGCTGACGATGGCGGACGCAGCGGAGACGGCGGCGAAGTTCAAGGCCCTGTCGGACCCGGTTCGACTGCGTCTGCTCAGCTCGATAGCCAGTTATGCGGGCGGCGAGGCCTGCGTGTGCGACATCTCCGCCGGTGTGGAGGTCTCCCAGCCGACGGTGTCGCACCACCTGAAGGTGTTGCGCGACGCGGGACTGCTGACCTCGCAGCGCCGCGCATCGTGGGTGTACTACGCGGTGGTGCCCGAAGCGTTGGGCGTGTTGGCTGAGTTGCTGAGGGCTGTGGCGGATTCTTCAGCAGCAGAGGCGGTTTCCCGGTGACGCGGACGGTGAATCCGGAAGTGCCGGTGGCCGGAAAGCTGTCCACCCTGGACCGGTGGCTGCCTGCATGGATCGGTCTGGCGATGGTTGCCGGGCTGCTGTTGGGCCGGTGGGTGCCCGGTCTGAACGTCGCACTTGAGAAGGTTCAGATCGACGGAATCTCGCTGCCGATTGCGCTGGGTCTGCTGATCATGATGTACCCGGTGCTGGCCAAGGTGCGCTACGACCGTCTCGAGAGCGTCACCGGTGATCGCAAACTTCTGGTCAGCTCATTGGTCTTGAACTGGGTGCTGGGCCCGGCGTTGATGTTCGCCCTGGCGTGGCTGTTTCTGCCGGACCTGCCGGAATACCGGACGGGGCTGATCATCGTCGGGCTGGCCCGCTGCATCGCGATGGTGATCATCTGGAACGACCTGGCCTGCGGGGACCGCGAAGCCGCCGCGGTGCTGGTGGCGCTGAACTCGGTGTTCCAGGTTGTCATGTTCGCAGTGCTGGGCTGGTTCTACCTCTCGGTGTTGCCCGGCTGGCTGGGCCTGCAGCAGGCCTCGATCGACACCTCGCCGTGGCAGATCGCCAAGTCGGTGCTGATCTTCCTGGGCATCCCGTTGCTGGCTGGCTACCTGTCACGGCGGCTCGGGGAGAAGGCCAAGGGCCGGCAGTGGTACGAGAGCACGTTCCTGCCCAAGATCGGGCCGTGGGCGCTCTACGGGTTGCTGTTCACCATCGTCATTCTCTTTGCCCTGCAGGGCGATCAGATCACCAACCGGCCGTGGGACGTGGCCCGGATCGCGCTGCCGTTGCTGGCCTACTTCGCGATCATGTGGGGCGGCGGGTTCCTGCTCGGGGCCGCACTCGGTCTGGGCTACGCCCGCACCACCACGCTGGCGTTCACCGCGGCGGGCAACAACTTCGAGTTGGCCATCGCGGTCGCCATCGCCACCTTCGGCGCGACGTCCGGCCAGGCACTGGCCGGGGTGGTCGGTCCGCTCATCGAGGTGCCGGTCCTGGTCGGTTTGGTTTACGTATCGCTCGCTTTGCGTAGCCGGTTCCCGGCTACTGCCCCTCTGCGCGAAAGGTAGTCCACCGCATGGCGTCTCGTCCCAGCGTGTTGTTCGTCTGCATCCACAATGCCGGCCGCTCCCAGATGGCGGCCGGCTTCCTGCGGGCGTTGGGCGGTGATGCCGTCGAGGTCCGTTCCGCCGGTAGTGATCCGGGTCCGCAGATCAATCCGGCCGCGGTCGACGCAATGGCCGAGGTCGGCATCGACATCTCCGACCAGTCACCGAAACTGCTGACCCACCAGGCGGTCGAGGCCTCCGATGTGGTCATCACGATGGGCTGCGGTGACGCCTGTCCGATCTTCCCCGGAATCAGCTATCGCAACTGGGAACTCGACGACCCGGCTGGACAGGGCATCGACGCCGTTCGCCCGATCCGCGACGAGATCAAGACCCGCGTGCAGGCCTTGATCGCCGAACTGCTGCCCGGACCGAGCGCATCGTGAAGAAGCCGTCCGTGCTGTTCGTGTGTGTGAAGAACGGCGGTAAATCCCAGATGGCCGCCGCACTGATGCGCAAAGTCTCCGGTGACCGGGTCGCGGTGTCTTCGGCGGGCACCGCGCCGGGTTCGGCGCTCAATGCGCTGTCGGTGCAGTCGCTACTCGAGGTCGGCGTGGACATCACCGGCGAGCGGCCTAAGCCGATCGCCCCGGCATTGCTGCGCGAGGTGGACCTGGTGGTCACTCTGGGACGTGAGGCCCGCGTCGAGGTTCCGCCCGGGGCCCGGCTGGAGAACTGGGACACCGATGAGCCCTCTGAGCGCGGGATCGAGGGAATCGAGCGGATGCGGTTGGTCCGCGACGACATCGCCACCCGTGTGGAAGAACTCAACGAACAGTTGACTGAGAAGGAGATCCGATGAGCAAGATCGAGGTATTCGAACCGGCCTTGTGTTGCGCAACCGGGGTGTGTGGTGAGGACGTCGACCAAGCTCTGGTGACCTTCTCGGCCGACATGGACTACGTCCGCAGCCGCGGCGGTGACATCGCGCGCTACAACCTGGCCGGCGAGCCACAGTCCTTCGCCCACAACGAAGCGGTCAAAGCCTTCTTGCAAGTCTCCGGCTCGGCCGGGCTGCCCCTGATTCTCGTCGACGGAGTCACCGCGATGACCGGCCGGTACCCCGATCGGTATCAACTCCTCACCTGGGCTGGACTCGACGATCCAATGCCCAACGGTGTCACGGAGTTGAGCGTGGCCCCAGCAGGCGGCGGGTGCTGCGGCGATACCGGCTGCTGCTGATGCGCAACCGCTGATATGGACTTTCTCGACAACCCCCCACGCTTCCTGTTCTTCACCGGCAAAGGCGGGGTGGGCAAGACGTCCATCGCGTGCGCCACCGCGATCACCCTGGCGTCCCAGGGCAAGACGGTGCTGTTGGTCAGCACCGATCCAGCTTCCAATGTCGGGCAGGTTTTCGGATTGACGATCGGCAACACGATCACCGCGATCCCCGCTGTTCCCGGACTCTCCGCGCTGGAGATCGACCCGGATCAGGCCGCCGAGGCCTACCGGGAGCGAATCGTCGGACCGGTCCGCGGGTTGCTGCCCGAGGCCGAGTTGGCCTCGATCACCGAACAACTCTCCGGTTCGTGCACCACTGAGATCGCGTCGTTCAATGAGTTCACCGAATTGCTCACCGACTCCGAGGGCCGCATCGGGCAGTTCGACCACGTCCTGTTCGACACCGCTCCGACCGGACACACCATCCGACTGCTGCAACTGCCTGGCTCCTGGACGGACTTCCTCAACGAGGGCAAGGGCGATGCCTCCTGCCTCGGCCCGCTGGCCGGCCTGGAGAAACAACGCGCCGTCTATGCCGCAGCAGTCGATGCACTCGCCGATCCGACCCGCACCCGCCTGGTTTTGGTGGCCCGCGCCCAGACCTCCACGCTGTCTGAGATCACCCGCACGCATGGGGAACTCGCCGCTATCGGTCTGAACAACCAGTACGTGGTGATCAACGGCGTGCTGCCCGCCCCCGCCGACCACAGCGATCCGCTGGCCTCGGCGATCCACCGACGCGAACAGGCCGCGATTGACGCCCTTCCCGACGAGCTGCGGGCACTGCCGCTGGATCGGGTGGAACTCAAGGCCACCAATATCGTCGGCCTCGACGCACTGGCAACACTGTTCACCCCCGACCCGGCGACCGGCCAGACTGAGGAGCCGGCGGTCGAGGTGCCCGATGCGCCGCTGGCCAATCTGATCGACCAGATCGCCAGCGGCGACAAGGGGCTGATCATGTGCATGGGCAAGGGCGGGGTCGGCAAGACCACCGTGGCCGCCGCGATCGCCGTCGCCCTGGCGCAGCGCGGCCACCCGGTTCACCTGACCACCACCGACCCGGCCGGCCATCTCACCGACACCCTGCACGGCACCCTGGAACACCTGACCGTCTCCAGCATCGACCCCGTCGAGGCCACCCGCGTCTACCGCGACCATGTCCTGGCCACCAAAGGCGCGGCCCTCGACGAGCAGGGCCGGCTGATGCTGGCCGAGGACCTGCGCTCACCGTGCACCGAGGAAGTCGCTGTCTTCCAAGCGTTCTCGAAAGTAATCGCCGAATCGCGCCGCCATTTCGTGGTCGTCGACACTGCCCCCACCGGGCACACCCTGTTGCTGCTCGACGCGACCGGCTCGTATCACCGCGAAGTGGCGCGGCAGTTGGGCGACCGGCACTTCACCACCCCGCTGATGCGACTCCAGGATCCTGAGTTGACCAAGGTCATCATCGTCACCCTGGCCGAGACCACCCCGGTGCTCGAGGCCGCCGGCCTGGACGCCGAACTGCGCCGCGCACAGATTGATCCGTGGGCATGGGTGATCAACAACTCCCTGGCCGCCGCCGAACCCACCGCAGCGCTGCTGCGGCGCCGCGCCGCCGCGGAGATCGCCCAGATCGACACCGTGCGAGACGATTACGCCGACCGCATCGCGGTGGTACCGCTGCTGCCGGTCGAACCCGTCGGCATTCCCGCGCTCCAGGCACTCGCCAGCGCTCGTGACAGCGTCACCCGGTAGTTCGCGATCCCGCGGGTGAGCGTTCAACAGGCGGACAGCGTTGACGTTGACGTCGTCGTCATCGGCGGCGGCCAGGCCGGACTCTCCGCCGGCTACTACCTGCGCCGGGCCGGGCACCGGTTCGTCATCCTTGACGACCAGCCAACCCCGGGCGGTGCCTGGCCGCATACCTGGGCGTCACTGACCCTGTTCTCCCCGGCCCAGTACTCGTCACTGCCGGGATGGCCGATGCCCAACTGGCCCAACGGGTTCCCGCCGGCCCGCCACGTCGTCGACTACCTACGCGCCTACGAACAGCGCTATGAACTCCCGATGCGTCGGCCCGTCCACGTGGACAAGGTCATCCGCGATGGCGACCACCTCCAGTTGTCGACCTCCGCTGGCCAATGGCGCGCCCGAGCGGTGATCAGCGCGACGGGCACCTGGCATCAACCCTTCTGGCCGATCTACCCCGGTGCGCGGGACTTCCGCGGGCTGCAGTTGCACACCGTGCACTACCGTGACGCCGCCGCGTTCGCGGGCAAGCACGTCGTCGTGGTCGGCGGCGGCAACTCCGCAGCACAACTGCTCGCCGAGATTTCTGAAACCACCACCACCACCTGGGCCACCCACACCCCGCCCCGGTTCCTGCCCGACGACGTCGACGGACGGGCCCTGTTCGACGTCGCCACCAGGCGGGCCGCCGACCTCGCCGCCGGGCGCCCCGACGACGGTGGCATCGCCAGCCTCGGCGACATCGTCATGATCCCCCCTGTCATGGCTGCCCGGGAACGCGGCGTCCTACACGCCGTCCCGATGTTCGAGGGGTTGAACGCCGACGGGGTCTACTGGGCCGACGGGGGACGCGGAACACATGAGCAAAGCGCCGACGTCATCGTCTGGGCGACCGGTTTCCGCCCCGCGCTGGCGCACCTGCGGCCGATGCACCTTCGGGAACCCGACGGGACCATCGCCGTCGATGGCACCCGGGCCGTCAGGGAGCCCGCCTTGCACCTCATCGGCTACGGCGACTGGACCGGGCCGGGATCGGCGACGCTGATCGGAGTCGGCCGCACCGCGCGGGCCGCTGTTGAGCAACTGGTCACGCTCACCTGAGACTGCTTTCCGGTGGGAGCGTCAGGCGGCAACCGGGGCGTGGACGTCGCGCAGGCCGACGGCGTTGCGCAGGCCCGAGCAGTTGTGGCAGCCCACACAGCCGACACAGTCCTCGCACTGGGAGCAGGCGATGCAGGCGCGGCAGCGCCTACAGGACATGCAGGCCAGACAGGCCGCACACCCGCTCATGAACAGCGACAGTGCCGTAGCGGCACTGCCCGCTACGGCGGCACTGCCGAAGGTGGCGATCGACCCGGCGACAGCGACGCTGGACACCGTTCCCATCGAGCCCGCGATGGCGACGCTGCCGACGGTTCCCATGGAACCGGCCACGGCTACGCTGCCCGCGGTGCCGACGGACCCGGCGACCATGGCGCTGCCGACGGTGGAGAAGGACGCCAGGACCCCGACGCCGGCGGTGGTGGCGACCGACAGCGGCGCGACCAGGAGCTTCAGCAACATGGCATCAGCTTCTCAAGCATTCGGCGCAGCCGCCGGGCTTTGCCGGTCACGGGTACGCCCGAGGAACAGGGCCGGGGTCGGCTGCTGCGACGCCATCGCATTGGTGATCAACGGGCAGGCCATCGCCGACTGGATAGCCGATGCCGAGCTTCGGGTCCACGACGGCGGGGCACCTGTTGGGGGGTGGAGGATCCCGCCGCCTTGCTCGATCTCGCGGCGTTCCTGACGGACTGAGGGCCGACACCACGCACTGCTAGCATTATGTGATGGCACGCACGATCACCCTGCGACTGTCGGACGAGGCCTAC
>JBFYOR010000342.1:0-4567 GCA_041303695.1 Mycobacterium sp.
TCGGTCAGTCCCTGGACGACCGAGAGGACCACCACCTGCAGCCACGACATCGACGTCACATCCACGCCGATGACCGTACCTGCGCCGGGCTGTCAGTCCGCAGTCAGCGCACCGGCACCGCGGCCGCGACCGCATCGCGGACCGCGGCCGCGGTGCCGGTGCGCGGACGGCGGACTGACAGCCCGGCGCAGGTACGGTCATCGGCGTGGATGTGACGGCGATGTCGTGGCTGCAGGTGGTGGTCCTCTCGGTCGTCCAGGGACTGACCGAGTTCCTGCCCATCTCCTCCTCGGGACATTTGGCGATCGTGTCCCGGTCGTTCTTCGACGGGGATGCCGGAGCGTCCTTCACCGCCGTCTCCCAACTGGGTACCGAGGCCGCGGTCCTGGTCTACTTCGGCAAGGACATCATCCGGATCCTGAAGGCCTGGTTCAGCGGGTTGTTCGCGCCGGAGCGACGCGACAACATCGACTACCGGATGGGTTGGTACGTCATCATCGGCTCCATCCCGATCGGGGTGATCGGGTTCGTGTTCAAGGACGTCATCCGCTCGGAGGTGCGCAACCTCTGGGTGGTCGCCACCGCCATGCTGGTGTTCTCCGCGGTCATCGCCGCCGCGGAGTACTTCGGACGGCAGGATCGCCATGCCGGGCAGCTGACCTGGCGCGACGGACTGCTGGTCGGTCTGGCGCAATGCCTGGCACTGGTGCCCGGCGTGTCGCGATCCGGTGCCACCATCAGTGCCGGTCTGGCCTTGGGGCTGGACCGTCCGCTGGCGGCGAGATTCGGCTTCCTGCTTGCCATTCCGGCGGTGTTCGCCTCCGGGCTGTTCTCCCTGCCCGATGCGTTCCACCCGGTGAGCGAGGGGATGAGCGCCACCGGCCTGCAGTTGGCGGTGTCGGTGGTGATCACCTTCGTGGTCGGATTCGCCGCGGTGTCCTGGCTGCTGCGCTTCCTGGCCAACCACGCCATGTACTGGTTCGTCGGCTACCGGGTGATCCTGTCGCTGACCTTGATGGTCCTGTTGGCCACCGGCGTGGTGGCCGCGTCATGACGACGATGAGGACGATCCCGTGACCGTCATCCTGCTTCGCCACGGCCGGTCGGTGTCCAACACCGCCCACACGCTGGCCGGCCGCTCCGAGGGGGTGCAACTCGACGAGAAGGGCACCGCCCAGGCCGCCGCGCTGGTCGAGCGACTCGACGGTATGCCGATCAAGGCGCTGATCCGCTCACCGCTGCTGCGCTGCCGGCTGACCCTCGAGCCGCTGGCCGCCGCGCTGGGCCTCGAGCCGGTGATCGACGAGCGGCTCGCCGAGGTCGACTACGGACAGTGGACCGGCCGGCAGCTCAGCGAACTGGTCAAAGAGCCGCTGTGGTCGGTCGTGCAGCAGCAGCCGAGTGCGGCGGTGTTCCCCGACGGTGAGGGGTTGGCGCAGGTTCAGGCCCGGTCGGTGGCCGCGGTGCGTGAGCACGACCGTCGGCTGCGCGCGGAGCACGGTGCGGACGTGCTGTGGGTGGCGTGCACCCACGGCGATGTGATCAAGGCGGTCGTGGCCGACGCCCTGGGAACCCACTTGGACAGCTTCCAGCGGATTACCGCCGACCCGGCATCGATGAGTGTGATCCGCTACACCAAGCTTCGTCCGTTCGTCCTGCACGTCAACCACACGGGCGCCCAACTCGCGTCGATCCTGACCGCGCCGCCGCCGCCGACCGAGGCCGGCTCGGGCGGGGACGCCGTGGTGGGCGGGTCGACGGATTGAATCGGCAGCCGGGCGAGGTTCGGCCGGTATTTTGGGAGTGGCCATGACCCGCGCAATCCACGTATTCCGCACACCCGACCGATTCGTCGCCGGGACCGTCGGGGAGCCCGGAAACCGGACCTTCTACCTGCAGGCGGCCCACGACAACCGGGTGGTCTCGGTGATGCTGGAGAAGCAGCAGGTGGCGGTGCTGGCCGAGCGGATCGGTGCGCTGCTCGCGGAGGTCAACCGCCGATTCGGCATGCCGCTGCCGCCGGAGGCCGAGGTCGAAGATCTCAGTCCGCTGATCACCCCGGTCGACGCCGAGTTCCGGGTGGGCACCATGGGGCTCGGCTGGGACGCCGAGGCGCATAGCGTGGTGGTGGAACTACTGGCCGTCAGCGACACCGAATTCGATGCATCGGTGATCCTCGACGATGCCGAGGAGGGTCCCGACGCGGTGCGGGTGTTCCTGTCCCCGGAGTCGGCCCAGCAGTTCGCCGCCCGGTCCAACCGGATCATCTCCGCCGGCCGGCCGCCCTGCCCGCTGTGCGACGAGCCGCTGGATCCGGAGGGGCACCTGTGCGTGCGCACCAACGGATATCGGCGTGGGTCGACGCTCGCCGACGAGGACGACCCCGAGTCGTGACCGACTCCGACGGGCGGAACGAGGCGCTGGCGCGCGGCGAATTGACCATCCTGGGTCGCATTCGCTCGGCGAGCAACGCGACGTTCCTGTGTGAGGCCGGCCAGGACGGCGATCCGGTGCACTGCGTCTACAAACCCGTTGCCGGCGAGCAGCCGCTGTGGGATTTCCCGGACGGCACACTCGCCGGCCGCGAGTTGGCCGCGTTCCTCGTCTCCGAGGCGCTTGGCTGGGATATCGTGCCGCACACCATCATTCGGGAGGGACCCGCCGGACCGGGGATGCTGCAGCTCTGGGTTGAACAGCCGGGGGACTCCGATGGGGACGACGTCCCCGATCTGGTGGACCTGTGCCCGGTCGATAACGTTCCGGCCGGCTATCTGTCGGTGCTGCGCGCCTATGACTACACCGGCGGCGAGGTCACCCTGGTGCACGCCGACGACCCGCAACTTCGCCGGATGGCGGTGTTCGACGTGATCATCAACAACGCCGACCGCAAGGGCGGCCACATCCTGAACGGTGTCGACGGGCAGGTGTACGGGGTCGATCACGGCATCTCGCTGCACGTCAACGACAAGCTTCGCACGGTGCTGTGGGGGTGGGCCGGGGCGTCGATCGACGACGAGACCCTGGACGGGATCCGGACTTTGCAGCGCAGACTGGCTGGGCCGCTGGGAAAGCGCCTGCGGGAGAACATCACTGCCGCCGAGGTGGATGCGCTGTGCGGCCGGGTTCGCATGCTGCTCGATACCCCGCTGATGCCCAGCCCCGACCGGCGTCAGCCGCTTCCCTGGCCGGCGTTCTGAGTGGGACGTCAGTCCAGCCAGGCCCGGTTGCCGTAGGAATCCAGATGGGCCACCTGCTGCACCGGTTTGCGGGTGGTCGGGCCGTAGCGTCCCCGCGGCCAGCCCAGCGGCACCACACATACCGGGGTTACCGACAGCGGCAATCCGAGGATCTTGCGGGCTGAGGTCACGCTCCACAGTGGCAGGGTGATCAGCGATGCGCCGAGGCCCATCCCGCGGGCGGCCAGCAGCAGGTTCTGCACGCTGGGGTAGATCGAGCCGAAGAACGACGACTCGCCGACGAACGGCCCCGGCACATAGGGCGCGCGCATACCGCGCAGGCAGGGCACCACCAGAACCGGAATCTCGCTGAAGTGGTCGACCTGCCACTGCACTGCCCGCAGGATCTTGGCCATCGACTCGTCGCCCTTGGAGATGCGTTTGCTGATCGCGCCGTAGGGAACCCAGGCCTGCCGGTAGCGCTTGGCGAACTGGTCCTTGACGTGCTGATCCTTGACGACCAGGAATTCCCAGTTCTGGCCGTTTGAGCCGGTGGGTGCCCGCAGGGCGAGTTCGATGCACTTCAGGACGACGGCGTCGTCGACCGGGTCCGGCAGGACGCGGCGCACTGCGCGCTGGGTCATCATGGCGTCGAGCAGTGGCATGCTCAGCCGCGCGATCGCCTCGTCGGCCGACGGGATCGGGTCAGGTGTGGTCATGACCTCGAGCCTACGGCCGGCGTCGGCGCCCTACTGGGCGTAACGCAGGACTGCGGTGATCGGGGCGCCGCCGGGCAATCGGGCAGCCGGCAGCGCCAGCACCCGGCCGCCGTTGGCCACCACCCGCCGCGCCAGTTCCTCGGCCAGCACCGGTCCGTCCGGGTTCAGGGTCAGCGTTCCGTCGTCGCCGACGGTGCCGCGCTCGTCGTAGTCGCGGTCGACGATCAGCGTGGCCACCGCGCTGATGGTGGCGGCGCGGGCGATGTCGGACAGGTCGGTGGTGGCCCGGCGCTGCCCGCGGCGCTCATCGACCAGCGCGGCGAGGGCACTGTCGGATTCCGCGAGGTGGCTGACGAGCACCGGCCGGACCGCGTCGGCGATCTCGGCCGGGCCCCATTTGTCCGGGCTTGCCTCCACGCCCGCGGCCAGCAGGGTGGGCGCGCTGCACACCTGACGGAAGATCGCGTTGACCGGCTGCGGCGCCACCAGCACCAGCGGCCGTTCGTCGCCGCGCAGCAGCGGCATCAGCGCATCGTCAACGGCCCTGGCGTACTGGCGGATTCGCACCCGTTTGCCTTCCGAGCCCACCAACCGGCCCGACGGCGAGCGGTCGTTGATCGAGGACTTGCCGACGGCGCTCGCGGCGTCGGTGGGCAGATCGGCCACCCGCAC
>JBFYOR010000343.1:0-7623 GCA_041303695.1 Mycobacterium sp.
TTGTCGAATCGTCGTAGGACCACGGCAGGGCCGCGTCGTCGACGCGCTGCGGCCGGGAATTGACGTCCATATAGGTGATGGTCGCCGTCGCGCCCGGGTCGCCGAACACCTCGAGTTGAACGCGCTTGGGGTTGAACGGCACGATCTGGTCGGCGGCGCCGCCGGGGGTCGTGGGGTCCTGCGGACCGAACGCCTTCTGGAGACGGACCACGGCGAAGGCGGCCAGCGCGACGATCGCGATCGTCACCCAGACCATCCAGGCCCGGCCGATAACCGACTTCAGCGGCTTGCGCTTCACCGGTGAGCCTCCACCGGCAGTACGGTACGGTACCGGACGCTAGTTGGCACGGTCAGGACCCGGAACGCGCGGAACGGGTGAGGCTGGGCATGATCATGTCGTCGACGAGGGTGCGCACCGTGCGCCGGGTGGGCAGCCGGTTCTGGATCACCGTGCGGTAGATCAGGTAGCCCGGCAGCAGATCCCACAGTTCGCTGTTGACCACGTCGGGACAGATCTCGCCGCGGTCGACGGCCCGTTTGACCACCTGTTTCATCATCGCCCTGCGCTGATCGAACAACTGCTCCTGCATGGCGTCGTTGAGCGCCGGATCACGCGACACCTCCGCGAGGACGGCCCGGAGGGTACTGGCGTGTTCCTTGGACTGCGCGCAGACGGTGTCGCCGATGGCGATGAGATCGTCGCGCAGGCTGCCGGTGTCCGGCGGTACGGCGTCCTGGCTGACGCCCTCGATGAACGCGGCCAGCACCAGTTCGGCCTTGGTGGGCCAGCGCCGGTACATGGTGGCCTTGCTGGCCCGTCCGACTGCGGCGACCTCATCGAGGGTCAGCCGCTCGTAGCCGTGTTCCTGCAGCAGACGCAAGGTGACCGCGAGCAGCTCGCGTTCCCGGTCCGACCACGTCACGGCCGCAATGCTAACGCTCCAGCGCCGGCACCACTTTCCCGAGCATCAGCTGACCCGCGACGATCAGGCTGGCGAAGGCGAACAGCAGCGCCGAGGCGGTCCAGGCCAGCGCCTGGCCGGTCTGGCCGTACAGCGCGGGGATGAAACCGATTGCCAGGCCGTCAAAGGTCATCGCGCCGGCCGCGGCCCAGGTGAACATCAGCCGCTGATCGAGACGGCGTATCCGGGCGACCCACTGCAGAAACCACACCGTCGGCGGTGCCGCCAGTGCGACCGCGACGTAGACCACTGCCCGCCAACCTGTCTCGAGGAAGACCGACGCCGGAACCAGGCTTATCACCACGGCGAACGACAGCGCGACGAGCGCACCCACCACGAAGCCGGTCACCGCCGCTCCCGAACCACGTTCATCCATGTTCCCGACCTCCACTCTTTGTAGTGACCACTACAAAGAAGGGTAGGCGACGACCCCACTACGATCAAGGCGTGGGCTACAAACATTCCCGGGAGGATCTTCTGGCGGCCGCCGCCCGGCTGGCCGCCACCTCGGGGATCGGGTCGCTCACCTTCGGGTCGGTCGGGGCGAGCCTGGGCATCAGCGACCGGACCGTCGTCTACTACTTCCCCACCAAGGCCGACATGATCACCGCGGTGATCGCCGCACTCGGCGAGCAGTTGCAGACCGCACTGGCCGACGCCTTCGGCGAGCAGGCCCTACCGGTTGCCGACCTGCAACGCCGGGCCTGGCCCACGCTGGCCGCACCGGCCGCCGACCCGATCTTCGCGGTGTACTTCGAGATCGTCGGACTGGCCAGCGCGCGACGCGAGCCCTACGCGAGCCTGGCCCCGATGCTCATCGGCGGCTGGGTGGACTGGATGGAGCCGCGGATCGCCGCGCCGACGGCCGCCGAGCGCCGCCGCCAGGCGCTGGCATCGGTAGCCCTGCTGGACGGACTGCTGCTGCTGCGTCGGATGTCGGGTGCGCGCGCGGCCAATACCGCGGCCCGCGAACTCGGCGTCATGTAGACACGCCCTAGCTGCGGGCCCGCACCAGGTCCAGGACGTCGGCGCCGAACTGCTCGAGTTTGCGCGCCCCGATCCCCGGGATGGCCACCAGCGCGGCCTCATCGGCGGGCAGCGACTCGGCGATGGCGATCAGGGTGTTGTCGGTGAACACCACATAGGCCGGCACGCTGAGCTCCCGGGAAGTGGCCAGCCGCCAGTCCTTGAGCTGGGCCAGCAGTTCCTCGTCGATATCGACCGCGCAGGTTTCGCAGCGCCGCAACATGATTGCCGGCGCGCTGATAAGCACGGCATTGCAGACCCGGCAGTGCGGGGTGGCACCGCGCTGGCGGCGCGGTTTGGCCGGCCCGCCGGCCGTGGTCTCGGTGCGGGCCTGCGGGGCGATACCGTTGAGGAACCGTGACGGTCGGCGGCCCTGCCGGCCGCCGGGGGCCCGGGCTAGCGCCCAGCTGAGCTCGAGATGCTTTCTGGCGCGGGTGATTCCGACGTAGAGCAGCCGACGCTCCTCCTCGACGGCCTCACTGTCGGGGCCCTTGGAGACGGCGTGGCTGATCGGCAGGGTGCCGTCGGCCAGGCCGACCAGAAACACCGCATCCCACTCCAGTCCCTTGGCGGCGTGCAGCGAGGCCAGCGTGACGCCCTGCACGGTGGGCGGGTGCCGGGAGTCGGCGCGCACCCTCAGTTCGGCCACCAGGGCGGCCAGGTCGATGTCAGGGCGGGCGGCGACCTCCTCGTCGACCAGTTCGGCCAAGGCGGACAACGCTTCCCAGCGTTCCCGGGCCTTGACACCGGCCGGCGCTTCAGCGGTCAGGCCCAGCGGCTCGAGCAGGTTGCGCACCACCTCGCCGACATCTCCGTCGATGTCCCGGTCGGCGGCGCGCTGCAGGGCCACCAGCGACTGGCGGATCTCCTGGCGGCTGAAGAAGCCCTCCCCGCCGCGCACCTGGAATGGGATGCCCGCGGCGGTCAGCGCCTCCTCGTACACCTCGGACTGGGCGTTGATGCGGTAGAGCACCGCGACCTCGGCGGCCGGGGTGCCCTTGCCGATCAGGGCTTTGACCGAGCGGGCGACGGCGGCCGCCTCGGCCACCTCGTCGGGGTGATCCCGGAAGGTGGGTTCGGGGCCGGGCGGGCGCTGGCCGATCAGGTGCAGCTTGCTGCCCGCCATCCGGCCGCGCGCCCCGGCGATCACCTGGTTGGCCAGCGACACCACCTGCGGGGTGGAGCGGTAGTCACGCTCCAGGCGCACCACGCACGCCTCCGGGAAGCGCCGGGAGAAGTCCAGCAGGTAGCGCGGCGAGGCGCCGGTGAACGAGTAGATGGTCTGGTTGGCGTCACCGACGACGGTGAGGTCGTCGCGGTCGCCGAGCCAGGCGTCGAGCACCCGCTGCTGCAGCGGGGTGACGTCCTGGTACTCGTCGACGACGAAACAGCGGTAGCGGTCCCGGAACTCCGAGGCCACCGCGGCGTCGTTCTCGATGGCCGCGGCGGTGTGCAGCAGCAGGTCGTCGAAGTCCAGCAGCGCGATCCCGTCGCGGTTGGCCTTGAGCTTCTCGTAGCCGGCGTAGACCGCGGCCACCTTCTCGGCGTCCAGCGGGATGTCGCGGCTGACCTCGGCGACCGCGGCGGCGTAGGTCTCCGGGGTGATCAGTGAGGCTTTGGCCCACTCGATCTCACCGGCCAGGTCGCGCACGTCGTCGGTGCTGGCCTGCAGCCGGGCCCGGTTGGCGGCCTGCGCCACCACGGCGAACTTGCTGTCCAGCAGCTGCCAGCTGGTGTCGCCGACCACCCGCGGCCAGAAGTAGTGCAGCTGGCGTCGGGCCGCGGCGTGGAAGGTCAGCGCCTGGACCCCGCCGATCTGCATGGCGCGCAGCCGGCTGCGCATCTCCCCGGCCGCCCGGGAGGTGAACGTCACCGCGAGCACCTGCCCGGCGGCGACGTGACCGTTAGCGATCAGGTGCGCGATCCGGTGGGTGATGGTGCGGGTCTTGCCGGTTCCCGCGCCGGCCAGCACGCACACCGGCCCGCGGGCGGCCAGCACGGCCTCGCGCTGTTCGTCGTCCAGGCCGGCCAGTTGGTCGGCAGTCGCGGGCATGGCGTCCATCTTGGCAGCCGGCGCCGACAGTGGGCTATCTTGAGGGCCTTATGTCTGATCCCCAGGTCATCATGTACTCCACGGTGTGGTGCGGCTATTGCCGCCGGCTCAAGACCATGATGAAGGCGGCGGGCATCGAGTTCACCGAGGTCGATATCGAGCACGACCCGGCCGCCGCGGAGTTCGTGATGAACGTCAACAAGGGCAATCAGACGGTCCCGACGCTGAAGTTCGCCGACGGATCGGCGTTGACCAACCCGAGCATCAACGAGGTCAAGGCCAAGCTCGGGGTTTAGCCGTTCGCGGCGTCGGCCTCGAACAGCTCCACCAACTGCGACAGCAGCGCGTAGCCCAACCGGTGGGCGGCATCGGCGTCACGGGCGGAGATCGCCGCGGCCAACTCAAGATGAGCGCTGCGGTCGATGAACATCTCGGCGTTGAGGTCGATGAACAACTCCCTGCCGACATCGTCGGTGGAACGCACCAGGGTGTTCAGCGCCAGCCGGTAGGCGATATTGCCCGACCCGACGACGATGGCGGTCCACAACACCAGGTCCGCGTCGCGGAAAACGGTGAGATCGCCGGACTCCGGATACGCCGCAGCAGCGGCGGCCACCGCCGCCAGTTGCTCGTCGTCGGCACGCAGGGCGCACAGCCTGGCCGCATCGGCGCCGACGGTTCGGCGCATCACCGCAACATCGGCGAACGCCGTGTTCAGCGGCACCACGCCGGCGGAGGCCAGGGCGGCGAGCATGTCCAGGCCGGCGTGCTCACGCCAGTCCAGCACCATCGTCTTGCCGCCCTGACCGATCTGCACCAGGCCGGCCTGCTGGAGTCGCTTAAGCGCCTCGCGCACCGAATGGCGGTTGACCTGCAAGGCCAGAGCGAGTTCACGTTCAGACGGCGTGGACCGCTCGGCCGGCCACCGTCCGCTGAGGATTTCGTCGACCAGGCGGGCGAACACGGTGTCGGAGACAGTCGCGGCGCGAGGGATCGGACTCAAGACCATCCGGTCATCATCCCACCGGACATCTCGCAACACCATTGGGCACACCGATTACTGGTCATCTAAGCAACTGGTTGAACCATCCTGAGAAATCTGTTAGTTTCGCCCCGCACGTGTTTCGCAACACACGACAACGACAACGGCTTTCGGGGCTGTCCAGGTAATCGAGGAGATCGTTATGGCTGTTCAAGGGCGCGCAGGAACCATCTCGCTCCGTTCCCACCTGCTCGCGGGCACCGCCGCGATGGTCACCGCGGCCGCGATCACTGTCAGCGGGGTGACCGCCAGCGGGGTGGACCTGACGTCCGCCAAGGCGCCGGTCGTGGCCAATATGGAACTCACGGCGTGGGCGAATCCGCTGCTCGAGATCTTCGACACCATCGAGAAGACGAACTTCTACCTGTTCTCGATCGCCGAGCCACCTCTCTCGGCATTCGACCGGGCCGGCATCATCCCGGACTTCCTCGCGGCCGGCTTTCCCGTCCTCACCCAGTACTTCCTCAACGCTTCGGACTACGTGGCCCAGACCGTCGACTACTTTGTCGGGGACTACGACCCGGTGTTGACCCAGTACCCGGGCGCATTGCGGGTACTGACCTGGGCGGCGCAGGCCCTCCCGGAGAATCTCGGCATCGCCGTCCGGCAAGTCTTCAACAATGAACTTGTCGGGGCGCTGCAGACGTTGCAGTTCGCGATCGTCAATCCCATTCAAGCCGCGCTCTATCAGACCCTCAACTCTGGCATCTACGTCGCCGGCGGGGTGACGGCTCGCGCCGCTGCGGTGGTTCAGGCCATCGCGGACTGGATTCCCAAGACACTCAAGGAACTCGCCGACAGCGCCACCGTGGTGTACAACGCCGTCGCCAACGTGGTTGCCAATGTCACCTACGGGATCCAGCTCCGTGACCCCGAGAGGATCTGGAATTCGCTGGTCAACGGTCTTCTGGGCTCCAATCCGAGTGGCCCGTTCGACCCCTACGTGACCCCGACGATCCCGGATGCGTTGATCGACCAGACCATCGGCCCGGGTGGCCGCATCTACACAATTCCGGGCGTGGCATGGAACCCCGCCCCGAGCATTCGGCAGAACCTGACCGACTTGCGGACGTCGCTGGAGGAGGCTCTGGCCACCGATGTGCCCGAGGTTCTCTTTCCTCCATTCCTCGTGAACCCGCCTCCGCTGCAATCGGCGATCCCCACCCCGTGGAACCCGACCCCGCCGCAACCGGTCACAGCACAGGTCGCTGCGTCGGTTCCGGTCGCGGAGGTCCCCGCGCCGGTGTCGGTCGAACAGCCGGCGACCGCTGTATCGGTTGATCAGCCGGCGACCGCTGTATCGGTTGATCAGCCTGCCCCCACCGTCGACGACAGCCCTGCCGTCTCAGTGCGGGAACCGGCTGCGGTCACCGAGGACACCGCTGCCGACACGGCCCGACCGGCGCGGGCCGGTCGGGGTGCCGTCGCCCGCGCGGCCGACGCGCCGGAGCCGTCGGCGCAGAAGCCGTCACGGCAGGCCGGCGCTCGTTCGGCATCCCGGTAACCACGTCCAACTGACCGGACTTGGAAGCGGAGCAGAACATGACGAGTCGAGTAACCAAGTCCCAGTTGCCGGTCGTGCGCTGGCTGCAGGCCGGGGCGGTAGCCGCCGGGATGGGTCTGGCATTGGCGGCGGCCCCCGCCGCGGCTGCCGACGAGGGCGCGAGTTCCTCGGCATCGGAGTCGACGACCAAGCCGTCGCAGCGCGCGTCATCGGCCGGCAAGGCTGCCGATCGAGCGTCCGCGCCGCGCCGCGGCACGGCGGCATCGGTCAGCGTCGCTGACGGCTCTGCCGCAGCGTCGCGGGCTCAGGTCAGCTCACCAACAGTACGACTGGCCGCCGCCGTCCGCCAACGCCCCTCGGCGGCAGCCACCGTCCCCGACATCGAGATCGCGACCACCACTGTGCCGACGGCGACCGCCGCCGGTGTCGTCCGCCCGCCGGTCACCGCGATGCGCCGCGCCGTTGTCGCCCCGGCAGCTGAGGCGATCACCGCACCCAGCTATGCCTCGCTGCCCACTATCAGCGCCGCGCAGACCACCGCGCCGACGAAGGCCGACCCGTTGGGCGACCTGGCGGCATTCTTCGGTCTGCCCTGGGCGCCCGCCAACACCAACCCGACCCTGGCGAGCGTCGGCCTACTGGCCAGGCTGACGCTCGACGATCTGTTCGGTGGGTCGGTCGCCCCGGCGGTCACCGACAATTCCGCGGTGATCACCGGGCTGTTCCGCCAGACGCTGCGGCGGGATCCCACCGCCGCGGAGTTGCAGAACTATCAGGGCGTCTGGAACTTCACCGGCGTCAATGGTGTGGTCGCCAGCCTCTACAACTCCACCGAGTTCCGCCAGGGCCAAGTCAACTCCTTCTATCAGGAGATCCTGGACCGCAACGCCACATCAGCCGAACTGGGCTGGGGAACAACGGCTTTGCTCTACAGCAGCACTGAACCGCAACTGGCGGCGGCCATCGCCAGCTCGAGAGAGGCCTACAACTACAGCGGTTCCGGCGGCGGACCGAATGGCACCCCGGCGTCGGCGTC